>JABSRG010000008.1 GCA_013215165.1 Opitutales bacterium
ATAAGCTTTTCCTTTTCGATCAGGTGGAGGGTGAGCTCTTCGATTTTGGCCATTTGGAGGGTGACGAGTTCGGAGAGTTTGGCGCCGTTTTGCTCGATCTCGGTGGCGGACGGGATGCCGGGGAGGTGGCCGTGGGCGGTGATGTGGGCTTCAACTTCGGCGAGCGGGGCCAGGCGGTAGTCGTCTTCAAAAACGTAGTCGGACCAGCCGGATTCGACGATGACTTCTTTGGCACGGATGGTGCCGTTGACGGATAGTTTGTGAGAAGGCCCCAGTGTTCCAATTCCGACGTTGCCAGAATTATTAATTATCATGCGCTTCGTTAGGTTCGACGCCCCGCCTACCGAGGTTCCTGAACCTGTGGAAAAAACTAAATGCCCTGCGGCATCACCAGAAACAGATGTGGGTCTCGCGCTAGACAAATTTTTCCAAGCGCCTCCTTCATAATATGTTTGGAATCCGATTACTTTATTACCGCCATCGTGAAATGCAAAGCCGTTGCCGACCTGTAGTTTTTCCTTTGGGTTGGTGGTGCCGACACCTACTTTGCCGTCAAAAGTAAAAGCGGCATCGTTTCCTACTTCAAAAAACAGAACTTTAGAGTCTAGGAAGTCGACTCTCATATCTGGATGGCTGAGAAATGATGCTATTTTGTTTCCTTCGTTTGTTCTAATATGGGACCACTTGCTACCTACATGGGAATCTAATGCCAGAGCAGTCCATCCAGAATATCCAAGTTGCTTGAATGACCATGGGCGATCTGTTCCGAATCTTAATAGTTCTTCTCCGTCACCTCTACCCGCAATTTCTAATGGAGCGTTTGGAGAAGTTGTTCCGATACCAATATTGCCGCTACGTTCAATCGTCATTTGCGTTATTGAGCTGCTATCTATCGCACCATCTATATTCGATCCCTGAATTCGTAATTGTTGATCTTCGCCTCTGTATTCAAACCTCATTCCATCATTCGATAATTCCGATCCTAGTGATATTTGAGTAGACGCCGGTGAGACTGACGTAATCTCAGCGACTGGATTCATTGTTCCGATACCTATCCTTTTTTGATCTCCTCTTACCACAAACGCGTCATGTGAGAAATAAGCATCTCTACCTTCGAAAAACAGTGGCCAAGGGGACTCCCCGCTCCAATTGCCGCTATCATCATCATCCCATAGAAAATAGAGCCTGTTCGATTGAGCATGGATCCAATAGTCATCAGCTCCAGAGTCGGAGTCTATAAATCCAATCGTTGGTGAACCTTCTATGATATTGATGTCGGAAGTGAAATTTTGTGCGGATAGGCTCGATGCTAGGACGGTTATGTAGAGTGATATGGAACGTTGTATCTTCATAGCTAAATATAGAAATTCGCGCGGAGGTAATTGCAGGGATAAAAGTTGAGATTAGTATCGGCAATTTGGGGTGCCGAGCTGGGGCTCGGCGTTCCTTGAGCTGAACTTGGCTGCGAAAGACGCAGAATTATTTATTTAAATCGTTGTCGATCTGGGGCTTAGGTTGGTCTGGGAGTTCGGGGTATTTCGATCCGCTAATGGACGCGAATGGACGCGAATGTCTTCTACCTAGGCTGTAAAGGTGGGTGCAGAATGGATCGTGTCTGTGAGCATGCATAGACCTGAAGTGACAGCGTGTTTATTGGGCCGATTGGAATGAACGGGACTGGTTTTGGGGACCGGAGGGAATGGTTTCACCGGAGTGTGAAGACATAAGTCGCAGGCCTTCCCGGGAGTGTTGGCTGTGTGCTTTTCCTCGAGAAGGCAATGCGCTCCGGTTGGTGTGACTCGTGCTCGGGGGTAACATGTTTTGTGAGAATTGTTGGAACTGTATTTAGGAACAGAATTAGGAGAATTGGTGATGAGAAAGCATTCTCGGTAAGGTAGGTCAAGTGTTGTTTGTAAAAATTAAGTAACGCAAATTTCGTGATCTTTTGGCCCGCGAATTTATTCGAATTCATTAGTCCGAGCTGGAGCACAGCGTCCCCAGAAAGAGATGGTGTTTTTGCCGCGGATGGCGCAGAATAGATGCGGAAGGTGATTGTTTTCGTTGTCGTGTTCGAAAGCGACTTTTTTTTTACATTGGGACATTATGATAAAACAAACTGCAGCACCTGTCATTGAAACGCCTCTCGGGGAGAAAATCTATGAGCTTTTGGGCCACGAGACTGGAGCGGATGCTCCAAAACACTCAATTGCCCGCGTTAAGATCGTGCCCGGTGGCATGTCTCTGCGTCATTACCATCCAGTGGTCGAGGAAAGCTACTGGATCACCGCGGGGAATGGGACTCTGGAAGTCGGGGAGGAGACCATGGAGGTCGCCGCGGGCGATATGATTCAAATCCCTATCGGGTCACCGCACAAAATTTCCAATACCGGAAGTGAAGTGTTGGAGATGACGGTCTGTTGTGCACCCGCCTGGACACCCGATTGCAGTGTCTTTTTAGAGGGACCCGACGCGTGAGGGCATTCTACGTCATACTGTGTGTCCTGGGGGTGATTCTGCCTTACTCGGTTATCGTGCCCTGGTCACTTGAGCAGGGCGTCAATTTGGCGCAATTTTGGTCAGAGCTTACTGCGAACAGGATCAGTATCTTCGCGTGGCTTGATGTTTCCTTAGCTGCGGTGGTCTTAGTGGCGTTCATCATCACAGAGGGCCGCCGCCTCGGAATGACTCGACTCTGGCTACCCATCGCCAGCATCTTTACTGTCGGCGTCTGTTTGGGCTTCCCACTCTTTCTGCTCATGAGGCATAAGTATGTGTCTCAAGAAATGAATTTAGCCCGTGAAATTTGACCAAGTAGGGTGATCGCGACAGCGATTGCCCTAGGGTGGGTGGTGATTCAGGGCAGGCAACGGCTGTCACCGTCATCCTACGAAACGGCTCTGTCTCTGGTAGGATCGCCTCGGGGCTGTTTAGTGTAGATTTCTAAAAAAAGGACGTCGGTCCAAGGTGCTGTAAGCCGGATTATGTCGTGGGCATCTATTTATCTAGGCCGCCGAGGCGACCTCCTCGCCGAGGCGAGGTGCGGCTTACCCGAGATCTACTGACGGGCTATCAAGATCTCCTATTTAGCCTTGCACCGCAATGGGTTTATCCTGCCACGCCGGTTACCCGAACGCGCGGTGGGCTCTTACTCCACCTTTTCACCCTTACCCCAAGCGAACTCGGGGCGGTATATTTTCTGTGACACTAGCCGTCACTCCCGAAGGAGTGCCCCTACTTTCGTAAGGAATGCTGCCCTATGGTGTCCGGACTTTCCTCTAATCGACGAGCAATCAGCAGATGCCTACACCTTGGACCGACGAAATTGCATGCTGTCGAAACTACCCGTCATAATCCAGAAAATTCGTTGGAAAGCTGGAAGGCTTTGAGCTGTGACTGACCTATGGAGCCGACTTCTTCTTCCGACACCCAGCCCCCCCATCCTCTGTTGTGGCAGGCTTTGATCCCTGTGGTATTCTTGGTGGCTGTCTTAGCAGTTGTTGTCATTTGGATGGAAGGCGATGTTCGAGTTCCGATCATTTTAGCGACTGTGGTAGCCGCGTTCGTTGGTTTGGCGCAGGGTGTGCGCTGGCTGGATATGCAGCACGGTATTGTGCAGGGAATCGTGATCGGGCTGCCTTCGATTTTGATTTTGATGCTCGTGGGCTCCTTGATTGGGACTTGGATCGCAGGAGGCATTGTGCCGCTTATGATCTACGCGGGCTTGGAGGTATTTTCGCCCCAAGGATTTTTGCCCGCTGCCGCTTTTCTATGCGCGATCGTGTCGTTGGCGACGGGGAGTAGCTGGACAACGGCGGGTTCGGTGGGTGTGGCCCTTGTAGGCGTGGGGACCGGGTTGGGAGTGAATCCTGCGATGACGGCAGGGGCTATTGTATCCGGGGCCTATTTCGGTGATAAAATGTCACCCCTTTCTGACAGCACCAATCTTGCTCCCGCGGTGGCTGGGGCTGACCTCTTTGCACACATTCGGCATATGTTTTTCACGACGGGGCCGAGTTTTCTAATCGCATTGGCTGGATTTGCGATACTCGGATTGGCAGGGGCAGGTGGCGGTGCAGACTTGGCAGAAGTGGCAGCGATCCAATCGGCGCTGAAGGAGAATTTTTCATTGAGTCCCTGGCTATGGTTGGTGCCCATGGCGGTGTTGGTGATGGTGAGTTTTAAAGTGCCGGCTATGCCCGCTCTTTTTGTAGGTTCGGTTCTCGGGGCACTATCGGCCTTGTTTATCGAGGGGCGGTCTTTCGAGTTGGTCATGGGTGTGA
The DNA here is from genome assembly GCA_013215165.1 of Opitutales bacterium. NCBI lineage: Bacteria > Pseudomonadati > Verrucomicrobiota > Opitutia > Opitutales > Opitutales bacterium. The sequence continues at coordinate 4,281 of JABSRG010000008.1, forward strand.
TCAATTCAGGCTTTGTTTCGGAGACTGGCCAGGCGATGGTGGATAAACTTCTTAGCAATGGCGGTATCGATAGTATGATGTGGACGATCTCGCTTATTTTGTGCGCCTTGAGCTTTGGTGGCGTGATGGAGCGCACGGGGCAACTCCGTGCTATTGGTGTCTCCATTTTGGCGTTCGCGAAAGGGCGCGGGTCTTTAGTTGCTTCGACGGGAGTGACCTCGATTATTACTAACTTCTTGGCTGCCGACCAATATCTCGCCCTCATATTTCCCGGTCGAATGTTCAAGGGTGCCTACGAGAAGATGAAGCTCGCCCCGGTTAATCTTTCTCGGGCGCTTGAAGATATGGGGACGCTCAGCTCTCCTTTGATTCCTTGGAATACCTGCGGTGTAACGATGGCTGGCGTGCTGGGGGTAGCGACGGGAGAATATTGGATCTTTGCACTCTTCAATCTGATCAATCCAGTAGTTTCAATCCTCTACGGGTTCACGGGCTGGACTATGAAGCCTGCAGAAGCACCGAAGGAAAAGCTGCCGGTTTGAACCTGCTTTTGGGTGGGATTTCAAATAATACCCGAAAGTTACCTTCGTTGGTGTCCGTTATTTAAGGGATGTCAGAGTTCGAAGCGAATGCCGCAAAAAAGCCTCTAGTCGCGATGGCGGGGGCGAGTGGTTTTGTAGGAAGCCATTTGAGACATTTTTTGAGTGAGCACTATAGCTTTCGCGCACTAACGCGCAGCGCTGCCGTGGCGTCGACTGCATCGAAAACGGATACCGAATGGCGGGAGTGTGATCTGTATTCGCTGCCCAAGGTGACCGATGCCCTAGAGGGCTGTAAAATTGGGATCTACTTGGTTCACTCGATGGCGCCTTCGAGTCGACTGATGCAAGCGAATTTCGAAGACACGGATGTGCTTTTAGCAGATAATTTCGTGCGCGCAGCTGAAGCTGTGGGCATCGAGCACATCGTCTATCTCAGCGGTTTGATGCCTGAAGGCGTAGAGGACATTTCCCCGCATCTACGCAGTCGACGGGAGGTCGAAGATGTATTGAGGAGCCGCAGTGTGCCGGTGACGGTGTTGCGAGCTGGCTTGATCTTTGGACCGGGTGGGTCGTCTTTTTCGATGCTTATTAACCTGGTGCGACGTTTGCCGGTGATGGTATTACCCGCCTGGGCGACATCTAAAACCCAGGCGATCGATATCGACGACATTTGTCGTGCTTTTCAGCACGTGATGACTGCGCCAGGTTATCGAGGGAATTGTTACGATGTCGCCGGACACGCTGTGATGAGTTACAGCGAATTGATTCGTGAGACTGCTCGGCATTTGAAGACGCGCAGTCGGCATATCAATTTTCCATTGAATTGCTTTGCTCTATCGCGGCGTTGGGTGAGTCTGTTTGGTGGGGTGCCCGAAGAGTTGGTCGGACCGCTCCTGGAAAGTCTCCAATATGATCTTTCTGCGCGCCCCAATGATTTGTTGACTTGGCTAGAGCAAACGGGAACGCGCAACTTTCAGGAGTCTCTGGATCGGTCGGTTGACGCTAATGGTAACCCTAAGCCGAATCCAAGGAGCGAGACGCGTATAGCCGATGCTCAAGCGATTCGAACGGCACGCCGGGTGCGTTCAGTGCAGCGGATGCCTTTGCCTGAGGGGATGGACGCCCAGGATATCGCTAAAGAATATGGGCAATGGGTAACCGAGAATTTGGGCGGAATCGTTCAGGCGCGTCGGGATGATGAGGGTGTATTGCGGTTTCAGCTCTTGAAGCGATGGACACTGCTGGAGCTCACGCCGACCCCTTTCTCAAAGAGACACCCATTTCGCTGTGCGTTCTACATAACTGGAGGTGCCCTGGCACGGGAGGTTTTGCCGCCTGGACGTTTTGAGTTTCGGATTTTCCCTGGCATTCGCTCAGTTATTGCATCGATACATGGGTTTTCTCCGACGTTGCCTTGGTATGTTTACGCGTACACACAAGCGATTGCACACCTTTGGGTGATGCGCTGGTTTTCACGTCATCTCGGAGGGTTGATGCATCGTCCGTCGGACTCTTAGGCGATTTATGCTTACATCGTTTGGAAGCTCGTCGCCACGAAGTTCTGCAACGGGAGTGAGTGAGAGCGACTCACATTCAGAGTAAACCAGGAACTCTCTCTAAAATCGTATGAGCATCCTTGGGATTCCTAAGCATTATTTGCATTCCCGCGCTCAGGCCTTCTTTCAGCAAGATTGGAACGGTCAATACGGGTAGGCCGGCGAGACTGGCTGGAGTAGTTAAATCGAGGAGGTTTGAACGAAATGTGGCGGTGAGTTGCTCTGATCTGGGCGCGCCCGTGTGTGTAGCTGGGAGCGCGATCGCGCCAAATTCTGCGAGCAATTTATGTAAGAAGTTTGTCACCGATACGCGTTTTTGCTGGGCCCACTCGAGATCTTTGTCCGACCAGCGGCGTCCGCGGTCGATAAGGGGCCATACTTTGGGGTCATATTGATCTTTGTGGCTATCGATCCACGATCGATGCACCTGAAAAGCCTCGTAGCTTTGAATGATAGAAAAAGCTCGGGAGGCGTCATGGCACGTCGCTTCAAAGTTACGCTGCGCGTCAGCCTCTAAAACAAAGCCAATGGATTGTGCAGTATTGGTGCAAGCTGTCTGTATTTCCACACTGCATTGCCCGGTCCCAATATAGATACCCGGGGGTGACTTGGGAGGACTTATGGACGTTTCAGATATCAGAGCCTGAATCGCAGTCGCCATGTCGTCGGCGTTCCGCGTCATCCAACCTACTGTGTCGAATGACGGAGATAGGGGGAAGGTCGCTGAGTCGATGAATTCACCGGGTTGTAGGCGCAGGCCATAGAGTCCGCAATATGCCGAAGGCACGCGAATAGAGCCGCCTGTGTCAGTCCCGATAGCGATGGGAAGTAGGCCGCTTCCGACGACCCATGCTGAGCCGCTACTGGAACCGCCACTGAGAAGATTTGGGAAGGTCGGGTGGGGGCAATCGCCGAAGTGGGCATTCTGTCCTGACAACCCATAAGCAAATTCGTTGAGTGTCGTCTTGGCGGCAGGAATGGCGCCGGAATCTATAAAGCGCTGGATGATGTTAGAAGGCTGGTTTTTCGACTTGCGCAATGAAGGCAAGAATTGGCTGCTAGCCGTTGTGGGAGAGCCAGGTAAATCAAACAAGTCTTTGATGCCGAAAGGAATGCCACGCAAGGGACCGTTAGAGACCGCGGCTGCCTCAAAGAATTTTCGAAGCTCTTCCTCCTTTGGAATCCAGCATATTGCAGACGATGGGGCGCGATGGAGAGATCTGTATAAAGTGCGTGCGGCGTGGTCGCTGCCATCTTTAAGGAGAGTTAACCAGTCTGAGAAATTCATGAAAGATTGATCGTCTGTGAAAAGGGATTCACGACTGGGTGAATAAATTATCTTTAAATCGGGACGAGCAGAAATTAATCCCTAGACCGAATCTCACGGCTATTGAAGGCACAAAATATTAAGTACTCATTTGTTACCGCAGTTTACGATTGTCATGATATGACGCGGATCTTTCTGCGTAGTTTCGTGCAGACGGTAGGGTTGCCCCAAGGTAGTTTTGAGATCTTGCTGGTTGATGATTGTAGTCGAGAGTCGGCAGAAATGTTTGTGAAAGAATTTTCAGAATTGCCCATACGCTATTTGCGCAACGATGAGAACTGTGGCTTTGGAGAGTCGAATAATCGAGGGGCGTCAGAGGCCAATGGCGAGTTCCTTATTTTGCTCAACAATGACCTGAAGCTGAAGCCAGGTTGGCTTGAGCCGATGCTAGGTGTCTTCGATAATGCAGAGCATCGCGCGGGCGCTGTGGGGAACATACAGATAAATACCCGGACGCGCTTAATCGATCATGCTGGCGTGGCCTTTGGGTCTGATGGCGTCCCGTTCCACGCGCGAAAAAATCGCTTAATGTACCCCAAGGGAAACATCGCGGAATGGCCTGCCGTTACAGCCGCTTGTATGTTGATCCGTCGGACAGTGTTTTGGGAAGTCGGTGGTTTTGATACTGCTTATCGCAACGGATCGGAAGATATAGATCTCTGTATGCGGCTGCGTGTAGCGGGATATCACAATTACGTGTCAAATAGCAGCCGCGTGTATCACCATATAAGCAGCTCTCCTGGACGTCATGAGTTCAATGAACAAAATCTAGAGATTTTTATGGAGCGCTGGCGTCGGGAGGGGGAGGCGCTTGGATCGGAGATGTGGCCGAGGGAATACCTATTCCGTTATGCACGTCACTGGTGGAAGCTGTCTCCCATTAAATTTTTCCAGGCCTGTGTTTTGCTCTGTTTTCGTCGAACGAAGTTGGGTTCGTAATTTTCCAGAGAATGGCTCACCTGTAATACCATGGGACTCCTATCGTCACTTGTCCGGGGACAACAAAACCCGATTTTAAAGCGCATCCAGAAAGATCAGCTTACCAAGTTGCGTCTGAAATATGATCCCTATTACCGGGTGTTTGATGACCAGCAGGGGTCGCGTGTATTTCATAAAGGTAAAGAGCTCGTGATGCTGGCCAGCAACGATTACCTGGGTCTAAGCGAGCACCCGAAGGTGATTGAAGCGGGTCACCGTGCTTTGGATAAATGGGGAAGTAGCACAACTGGGGCACGTGTGTGTAACGGAAGTCGTTCCTACCATGTCGAGCTAGAGGAGGCTTTAGCGGAGTTTTTGGGTAAAGAGGCCTGTCATGTTCACTCTGCTGGGTATTTGTCATGCGCTTCATCCATTCAGCCCTTTGCTGGGCGTGGAGATGTTATATTGGTCGATAAGAACGTTCATTCCTCGCTGTGGAGTGGTATCATGCTCTCAGGAGCTCGCTATGAAAAGTTTTCCCATAATAACCCAGAAAGCCTAAAGGAGGCCCTCACTTATGAGAAGCCCGAGACACCGAAGTTACTGATTTTCGAGGGCGTCTATTCCATGGAAGGTCATCGAGCTCCGGTCGATGCCTTTGCTCAGGTCGCGGAGGAACATCAACTGTTCTCGATTATGGACGATGCTCATGGCTTCGGCGTGATGGGACCAGGGGGGCGCGGTACGGCTCATCACTTTGGCGTGTCCGACAAAATTGACATTCTCTGCGGTAGTTTCTCTAAGGCACTTTCCAGTTTGGGCGGCTTCGTGGCTGGTAGTCGCGAAGCGATCGATTACTTGCGGACCCATTCAAAACAAACCCTCTTCAGTGCTGCGCTCAGCCCTGTGCAGGCCGCTTGCGCTCTGGCAGCTCTTGAGATATTAAAAACAGACCCCGAGCCGCTGGAGCGTCTATGGGATAATACGCGCTGGTATCGCGGCCTGCTAGAAGACTTAGAAATTGATACTTGGGGCAGCGAGTCGCCCGCGATCCCCGTTGTATTGGGATCAAAGGAACGAACATTCTTCTTCGAGCGCACCCTCTACGAAAACGGTGTGTTCGGATTAATCACCCTGGCTCCAGCGGTGCCCCCAGGCAAGGACCTGATCCGTACATCTATTTCAGCCCGGCATACAGCAGATGACCGTGCGGTAATCGAAAAGGCCTTCCGCAAGGCTGCTAAGAAGAAGTAAGTATACGTGGGTATATACTTGATTATCTTTACGGGGAAAACATATTTAACGTATGCCGCAGTTGAACCTCTATCTCGATCCAGAAACTCAAAAACGAGCAAAGGAAGCAGCGAGTCGTAGTGGACTGTCGCTCTCGGGTTGGGTGCGGAACCAGATCTCAGAGGTGCTTGATTCAGATACCAAATGGCCCGATGGGTATGCAGGACTATTTGGTTCGTTGAAACACCTTGAAGTGGATTCGATCAGACAAGATGCTAAGACAGTGGATATCCCAAGGGAACCGTTGTGAAATTTTGCCTCGATACTAACACAATTATATATGCCCTTAATGGGAGGTATCCGGTCGTTCGTAGACGCATGCTCAGTCTGGAACCTGGACAGATCTTCGTTCCTGAGATTGTGCGAGCCGAGCTCTTATTTGGAGCGTTGAAGAGTAATAACCCCAAAGAGACTACCGAGCGTGTAAATTCTTTTTTGCGTCCGCTCAATTTTTTGGCTTTTCAGGATGAAGTCGTTTCGGCTTATGCCCGGATCAGACACGAACTCGAAAAAATCGGAATGCCCATTGGACCTAATGATCTATTGATTGCAGCAACAGCTTTGGCCCATGATCTGATCTTAGTGACACACAATGTCCGTGAGTTTAGCCGAGTGAGCGGACTAGAAACCGAAGATTGGTGTCAGTAAATCAGTCGTTAGTCGATTGCTTTGATTTGCAGATGTTGAGAAGGCCTTCCTCAAGGCAGCTAAGAAGAAGTAAATTAGAGCTGGTTTGGTTTCAGAAATCCTGATGCTTTTGTCAGAATTATGACTGAATCCGAACATTCCCTTCCCACGCCCTTGCAAGTTTACCCCAACGTATATTATACAGAACAACGGGCTGACAGACAAAATTTTGACCTTTACAGTCCACTTGATTCTGAAGGACCGAGGCCCATCATTCTTTGAATACACGGTGGAGGGTGGCAAAGGGGCGATAAGGGTGCGTTGAATGATAAGATTCAGTATGTTGAAGCAGGTTTCAGTTTCGCGCGTCTCAACTATCGCTACGCTACGGAAGCCCCCTACCCAGCGCAACTCGATGACGTAAAGGCAGCTCTGCTCCTAATTTGTGAAGAGGCTGAATACTTTAACATAGATAAAAATAATATATTTCTCGCGGGCCATTCGGCTGGGGCACACCTTGCGGCATGTTTAGGACATGCCATGGTGGATAGTGCTTTTCCCGTTTCCGCTATCGCTTGCGATGCGGGTCCAATGAATTTTATTTCCTTGTGGGAGTACCGGCTTCTCAGGCTCAACGGTAATCCAGGAGGCATGGAGATATTACTCGGCCATTCCGTTGATGCAGATCCTGAGTCTGCAAAGCGAGCGAGTCCTTATCACCTCATCACGGATCGTTCGCCCGCTCACTTTTTATCCTATGGATCGGAGGACGTGGTCGTTCCACCACAACAAGGCGAAATTTACGCAGAAGCTTTAGATCAAGCGGGTATCGACGCCTCGCTAACAATTTACGAGGGTGCGGGTCATGGATCGCCTTGTTTTTTTGATTCGAGCCACAATGAGGCGGTAATTGAATTCTTCACAAAGCATTTGAGCTGACTCCACGGTTGCGAGGTGCCCTCATTTAGTGCTCCCCTAAATCAGGTCTGGAGAGGATCTAAACGGATGTTTGCCTTCTCACAACAACGTGAGGTTTTTAGGTGAGATTGGCTTGGCTCCCGCAACGCCCCCAGGGAAGGACTTGATCCGCACTTCTATTTCTGCCCGGCATACGGCCGAGGATCGTGTGGTAATAGAAAAGGCCTTCCGCAAGGCGGCTAAGAAGAAGTAGATTAGAGCTGGTTTGGGTTCAGAAATCCTGATGTGCTGATCAGAATGATGACTGATTCCGAACCTTCCCTCCCCAAGCCTTTGCAGGTATTCCCTAATGTATATTATACGGATCAACGGGCCAAGAGACAGAATTTCGACCTTTACAGCCCACGTGATCCTGAAGGACCGAGCCCCATCATTCTCTGGATACACGGTGGAGCGTGGCAAAAAGGCGATAAAGGTGCGCTGAATGATAAGATCCAATTCGTTGAAGCAGGTTTCAGTTTCGCGCGCCTCAACTATCGCTACGCTACGGAAGCCCCCTACCCAGCGCAACTCGATGATGCGAAGGCAGCTCTACTGCTTATTTGCGAAGAGGCTGAGTATTTTAACATAGATACAAACAACATATTTCTTGGCGGTCATTCGGCAGGGGCACACCTTGCGGCATGTTTAGGACATGCGATGGCCGACACCCAGTTTCCCGTCTCTGCCATCGCTTTCAACGCGGGCCCGGTAGAATTTTTCTCTTTGAGTGAATACCGACGAGCTAGAGACAAAGAAAATGGAGGAGCCTTGGAAATATTACTCGGCCATACCGTTGATGCAGATCCTGAGTCTGCAAAGCGAGCGAGTCCTTATCACCTCATCACGGATCGTTCGCCCGCTCACTTTATAGCCTTCGGGGCTGAGGACGTGGTCGTTCCACCACAACAGGGCGAAATCTACGCAGAAGCTTTAGGTAAGGCGGGTGTCGATGCCTCACTAACAATTTATGAGGGTGCGGGTCACGTATCACCCTGTTTCTCTGATCCGAGTCACAATGAGGCGATAATTCAATTCTTCACAAAGCATTTGAGCTGACTCCACTGTTGCGAGCTGTGCCCTCGTTTAGTGCGTCCCAAAATCAGGCCTGGAATTAGAGATGCTGTTAGAATTCAAAAACATAGGCTACACACGGGGAGGGCGTGATATATTGAAAGGGGGTCACCTGGTCACTCCGTGAACGCGCGCACGCGGTGCTTCTCGGTCCCAATGGGTCGGGCAAGACGACGCTACTCTCGATGCTCAATGGCATGGCTGCTCCTTCGCGGGGAAGTCTGATCTGTTTTGGGCAAAAGTATGGGCAGTCGAATTGGAATCGGGTAAAAGAGCAGATCGGAATGGTGAGTGCCCGGGTGCATCATTTTATTGAGCCCAATCAACCCGTGAAGTGGGTGGTGCTCAGTGGTCGCTATGCACAGATAAACTTCTGGGGTGAAGAGCGGCGGGATGAATTAGAAGAAGTGCGTGAGCTTTTGGAAGCTTGGGGGATCGACGGGTATGGAGATGAGCCGTTTGGCCAAATATCACAAGGTGAGCGTCAGCGCTGTTTGATCTGCCGGGCACTCATGGCCAAACCAAGACTCCTTATCTTAGACGAACCGTGCGCTGGATTGGATCCCGTGGCTCGGGAACACTTTTTGAAGGATATTGATGCTTTGGCAAAGGATATAAAGGGGCCAACACTGTTGTTGGTAACTCACCACGTGGAGGAGATTCGAGGGTGTTTTCAGCAGGCGCTTCTGCTCAGCAAGGGGAGACAAATCGCAGCTGGGCCCATTGGAGAGACGGTGACCTCTGCCCCATTGAGCGAGATGTTTGGGCAATCCGTCGAAGTTGAGGGTGTTGCCGGAAACTTAAGGCTGAATGTCGGATGATTGTTTTGACTGCTGTGATATATAGCGAATAGATAGGCATTAGGAGGCTCATTATGATAGACATTTTAAAACGAGGACTACTCGCCGGCATCGGCGCAACTGTGACTACAAAAGAACGCGTGGAAGCCGCGCTCGATGAGTTTGTTGCCAAAGGCAAACTCTCCGCTGAAGAGGCCAAAGCCGCTACGGACAAGATCATCGCAGAGGGTAAAGAGGAATTCGAAAACCAGCGTAATGCCTGGGACGAATTCACTGCTGAGCTCATCAAAAAGGCTAATTTTGCGACACAGGACGACATCCGTAGTCTTGAAGAAAAGATCGAAGCGCTTGAGGCAAAGCTCAAGGAGCCCGAACCGGCAGCAGCTGAGTAGATTAATACTCAGCGTATTGTTGAGCATTTCGCTTGAAGCCTTTTGAAATCTTTTCCAACGCGGTCCGCGCGCAGGAGATTGTGTCGGTGCTTGTCCGGCACGGTTTTGGAGATTTGTTGAGCCAGCTCGGGATTCCCCGTGACTGGCTCAATCATTTTGTGCCCGAGAACATTCGTGCACTCAATGCCTGGCAGCGCATGCGTGTCGCTTGCGAGGCACTGGGTCCGACGTTTGTGAAGTTTGGTCAGGTTCTCAGTACGCGTCCGGACCTATTGCCGGAGCCGATGGTCGAGGAGTTTCGGGAATTGAGGAGTCACGTGTCTGCCTTGCCGTGGGAAAAGATGGAACCGATTCTAGGCAATGAGTTGGGTGAATCGCTTGATGTGATTTTCTCACGCTTCGATAAGGATCCATTGGCGTGCGGATCTATCGGTCAGGTGTATCGCGCTCAGCTCGCATCGAGTGGAGAAGAAGTCGTTGTAAAAGTCCAGCGCCCCGGCATCCGCAAGGCGGTCGCGGCAGATTTGGAAATTCTAGGCTGGCTGGCAAAGCAACTCGATGAGCGTGTGAAGGCTCTCAGGCCCTATGGGTTGCCCGATGTGATTGAAGCGACAAGACGGAGTATCTTTCAAGAGTTGGACTTCTCCATCGAGGCGCGTAATGCCATGCTCTTCAACAAGATGAATCCGCGCCCAGACAAGGTGTTCGCTCCGGTGGTCATCGAAGAGATCTCCAATTCACATGTAATGGTGAGTGAATATGTGGAGGGGGTGGAGCCCGGTCGCGACGCTGGGGATCGCGGCGCCCGCATGGCGTGGGCCCGCGCTGGGGTAGAATCGATCTTCAGCCAGATTATGATCGAAGGGTTCTTTCACGCCGATCCTCACTCTGGAAATATCATCATCAGCAAAGACGGTCGCGTGTGCTTTGTAGATTGGGGAATTGTCGGTCTATTGACACGTGAAATGCGGTTTTTTCTAGCCGATTTTTTCGATGCAGTTTCGAGCCTAAATGCTGAAAAAGTGGTGCATGGCGTCATGCTGATGTCTCTGTCAAAAAAGCGCATCGAGACAGAACCGATGGAACAATCCATCATGTTTATCCTGCGACAGTATCAGACTCGTATCGAGCGTAACGAAGACTGGGGTCAGCTGCTGGTCGAACTCTTCTATACGGTCCGGGCACATGGTGTCATTCTTGCCCGCGATTATACACTGTTGGCGAAGGCAATCATTTCCATTGAAGATGTAGGAAGGGGGCTGAGTTCCTCATTCGATATTCGCGAGGTTGCCGAGCCATATATGAAAAAGCTGGCATGGGAGCGCTGGAACCCAGCGAATCTCGTACGCCATACGGTGTGGTCTTTCCAGACACAATTAAGTCGACTGCGCGAGATTCCCGGAGATCTCCAAAGGTTATTTGCGCGACTCGAAGACGGAGATGTAAAGATCCAGATGGAGCATCGTGGATTAGAGGATGCGGGACGGGGATTTCAGGACGCTATAAATCGTCTCGTAATAGGGTTGATTATCGCGGCCCTCATTATTGGCGCTGGCGAGATAATCGGAAATACCATGGAACCCGGCGATAGTATCTTTCAATATCCGACTGTTCTTGGTACCGCCTGTTATGGCGTCGCAATGGTGCTCATGGTCTGGCTTGTTTTCGATGTTTTTCGGTCGCGGTGAACGTGTGCAAATATTCTCGAAATGGTTCACTGGATGCGCTCTAGGGCGGCCCGGATAGCAGTATCAGCAGATTGAAATTGAGGAATCCCATGTGCCTCCAGAAATGCTGGCCAATCGGGATCTTCCGAGTCTCCAGCTCCACCACGCACGGCGATGACATTGATCTTCGCATGCATGCCGGCCTCCATATCGCTCCGGCTATCACCGATCATGACACAGCGTTCTACATCGAGACGATGGAGCTGGATCATCTCCAAGATATAGCGTGGCGACGGTTTTCTGTAGACTGGCTGCTCAGCGGAAGATTCGGTGCAAATCTTTGTGCCGTCGAATGGTTTTTCTAAATTTAGTAAGCTGAACATTCTGTCGTTGCACGCGATAGCGTCTTCAAGTGTGAAATAGCCTCGTGATACGCCCGACTGATTAGTGTGCAAAAACAGTCTTACGCCTGCATATTGTGCTGATTGCAGAGCGCTTCTTACACCAGAAAAAAGGCGGACTTTTTTAGGGTCATGTAGATAGCGAATGTGCTCGATGAGCGTACCATCGCGGTCAAGAAACAAAGCCGCTGGCTGATCAAAGGAGTCGCTTTCTCCCTCAAGGTGTTGCTTATACAGTTGATCCATCTAGTCCAGGCCTTGAATCATGCTCGAAAGAGAACGCAGGGTTCAACCTCGATATCACACCACGCCTCATATGACCTCAGAAAAACATGTCCAGGAAATGGAATCGGCTCATCCGCAACTTCGCGTTGTACGCGATAGCTTAATGGAGGCCATCCAGGCATTGATCGATACTTATGAGGCTGGGAAGAAACTCTTGCTTTGTGGTAATGGGGGAAGTGCTGCTGACGCAGATCATTTCGCCGCTGAGTTGCTGAAAGGGTTTGCGATGCCGCGGAGACTGCGCAGCTCTGAGCGCGACCGTCTCACCGCTGAAGTTGCTGAAAATCTACAAAACGCCCTGCCTGCGATCCCGCTTTCTGGCTTTTCTGCCTTCAATTCAGCGTTTTTGAACGACTGCGACGCTCGCTTTGCCTTCGGCCAATTGGTGTGGGGACTGGGCAGTCCCGGAGACGCACTCGTAGGATTGAGTACTTCGGGGGCATCCGTTAACGTTATCCGGGCGTTTGAGGTAGCTCGGGCCAAGGAGATGAAGACCATCGCACTCACCGGCGAAGGCGGCGGGGCATTGGCTGAAATCGCCGATGTATGTATTTCTGTTCCTTCAACAGGGACTCATCGTGTGCAGGAGTTTCATCTGCCGGTCTATCACACCATTTGTCTGTGCTTAGAAGAGCACTTTTTTGGGTGAATTTGTTGAATAGGCATTCACCTTGAAAAGAGCCTTCTTTTTAATCCATCCATTCCAGAGGATGGCATTTCTTGGGGTCTGGATCACACGCTTCGGCAAAATAAACTGCCATACGTAAAAAACCGATGCGATCTTTTGGCACTTCGGGTCGAAGCTTGCGCAGGTCTTCAAATAGAATCTCCGGCGAGCGTCCCTCGAGGTCGAAAATATCGTTAAGGCCCAGGTCAATGAGGTCCCGAGCCACCTGAACTTTCATCCGTGGTATACGCATGAACGGGGAGTTGAGCGCTTCGCGGTCGACCTTCCGTTTGGGTTGTTCGAAGAGATCCAAGTCTGTACTGGTTTAAAGAGTCTTATCTGGGCCTTAGAGGAAATGGGACCAGAAAACCAATCCGATCAACAGTGTCAAAGCGCACCCGGTTATTCCTACCAGTAAACCGATTTTCATCAGGGTACGGCCCTCGACCAAGCCACTGCTCATCGCGATGGCGTTGGGGGGTGTGGAAATCGGCAGGAGCATTGAGAAACTGACGGCAATGCTGATGGATATTGCAGCCAGCACGGAGTCAAATCCTTCGCCTGCCGCCCCGGTCACACCCATCGTCAGTGCCATAGGGACTAGCATTGTCGCAGCAACTGTATTGGAGATAAGGTTAGACATGACGTAGGCAACGAGAATGAGGGAGGCGATAACAAGGATGGGACCCATCGATGACCAATTAACTAAAGCGATGAGCCAAGATGCACCGCCCAAATCCATAGTGAGTCCGAGCGATATGCCTCCGGCCACGAGCCATAAGACCTCCCAGGAGAATTTCTTGATATCGTTGCGGTCTATGGTGCCGAATATGGACATAAAGGTGACCGGGATAAAGGCAACGATGGATGAATGGATTCCATGCCAAGAATCACTCATCCAAAAAAAATAGTGAGGCAAAATATTACATAAGTCGCAAGCGCTTTTGGGGAGCGGTCCCAGCCACCACTCATGTCGATACGCAACTGCTCCGTCTGCGTGCGGAACATCCAGAGCAGTCCGCGCCATGCGATGACAATCATAACGACGGCCAGCGGGGTCATAAAGAGCATCCATTGAGAGAATGATATGCTTATCCCTGCACTGTTAAGAGCGCTTAGTGCCACTGCATTGGGGGGCGATCCGATAGGCGTAGCAATGCCGCCAATATTAGCCCCGCAAGGGATGGCTAGGATCAGTGAATGACGCAGTGGATCATCTTTTTTCAGCAATGCCGTGAGCGGGATAACTACGGTGATCATCATCGCCGCTGTCGCCGTGTTGCTCATGAATGAACTGAGGAGAGCTGTAATGCTCATTAAACCTAGAATAATATGTGCTGGTTTGTTGCCAACGACACTCAGAATCATGCGAGTGATGTTTTGATCGAGTCGGTATTTAACTGCGGCGGCGGCCAAGAAAAAACCGCCAAGAAATAACATCAAAATTGGGCTAGCCAGCGAGTTGAAGAAAGTGGAATAGGGGATGCCGTCGTAAGTGAGTTTCCAATCATCTGCATCCACCGCTATGCCCGTCTCACCACTGTAAGACTGCAAATCTTCGAGCGGCACTTGTATCCATTCATTGTTGTTCCACACCCAGGCCTGTGAATCCTCCAATGCGGTATCCGGGCCCAACCAAACGCCATCGGTGTAAGCTTGATCCAGCCGTAGCTGTTCTACCCGTGTATTCGAAATAATCGGGCTCTCGTCGGAAAGTAATACGATCTGCAGGAAGATGACTAGAAGCGACGTCGCCCAGATTGGGACGCACTCGAAGATCCAAAATATGGCAGCAATACCGAAAATGCCCAAACCCACTGCTCCAGGAAACCACAAGCTCTCCATTGGAAACAAAAACGGTGCGATGAGGGCGATCAGGCCAAGGATCAGGCCTGTTATCTTGGCTTTCGACATGTTGATGAATGGCGTAGCTTAGTGTGTTCCAACGATCAAAGCTTTATTCTACCGATACGATCATGGTGTGATTAAGATTATGTGGAACTGAGATAGGCCCAGATTCTATGGGTATAGCAATGGCTAACAGCCATTGCTTGACATGCACTTCATCTGGTTCCACGGCAATCGTTCTCGCAATCGCCCTACAAAACGCCTTCATGCGCGCATGTCCTAAGCACAGGGACAGTAGGCGAAGTTGATAAAATCGACGCAGATGCAGGTAAGTTATATCTCAGACAAGAACATGTCTTGATCCGTCGGAACGCGCGTCTAGAAAGGTTCAATGAACGACGCACAGGACAACTGGACACGTGACAACGAGGGCGAGGTAGGCCTCGTTGAGCCCAGGGATTTTTTGTGCACGGAACCGTTCTATTTTGAAGCCGGTGGGGTGCTTCTTCAGTTTACGATACGCTACGAAACCTATGGACGCCTTAATGAGGCGCGCGACAATGCGATTATCATCGGCCATGCTGTGAGTGGGGATCATCACGTTGCTGGTGTCCACAGCATTACTGACCGAAAAACTGGCTGGTGGAATCATATAGTGGGCCCGGGAAAACCGATCGATACGAACAAGTTCTTTGTCATCTGCTCAAATTGTATCGGTGGGTGTCAGGGGACGACCGGACCGTCGAGTATCAATCCAGAGACGGGTGTAGCCTACGGATTGGATTTTCCTGTGGTTTCGATCGGTGACATGGTGCATGCTCAGAAACGGCTACTCGATCACTTGGAAATCGAAACCCTACATGCAGTAGTCGGCGGTAGTATGGGTGGGATGCAGGCCCTGGCTTGGGCTACGCTGTATCCATCCATCCCTCAACGTATTCTCGGCATGGCGACTACAGCGCGCCAAAATTCCCAAGCGATTGCCTTCAACGAAGTGGGGCGCAGCGCGATCATGCAGGACCCCGATTGGCGCAATGGAAATTATACCATCGGCGAAGGACCGAAGATGGGCTTGGCGATCGCGCGCATGATGGCACACATCACTTATCTATCGGATCGTGGCTTGGAGAGTAAATTTGGACGCAATCGTCGCAATACTACCGATGCTGTCGAAGAACCTGGTGCGCGTGAGATGTTTGAGGTCGAGTTTGAGGTGGAGTCTTATCTCCGGTATCAGGGGCGTTCTTTCGTAAATCGTTTCGATGCGAATACTTATCTGTACTTCACTAAGGCCTTAGACCGTTTCGATTTGTATAAAGGGCATGATAGTCTGGCACCGGCTTTTAAAGATGTGCAGGCGCGATCCTTGATTATTGGATTCACCTCAGACTGGCTTTTTCCGCCGGAGCAGAACCAAGACATTGTCTACGGCCTTCTCGAAGCAAAGAAGGACGCTAGCTACCTGGAGTGCGCCATGGATTTGGGGCACGACTCATTCCTTTTAAAATCACCGGACTTATATCGCATCGTGGAGGGCTTTCTCAATGACCGCTGATAACTATCCGCATCCCAAGGTAGATCGCTCCGTCACATCAAAGCGACAGGTGGATTTTCAGGTGATTGCCGAGTGGGTGCAGCCACAGTCGAGTGTGCTTGATTTGGGGTGTGGGCGCGGTGTCCTTTTGGAATACCTCAAGGTCAGCAAAGATGTCTACGGAGTGGGTGTAGACCTGTCGTTAGACAAAGCGAGTTCTTGTGTAAAGCGCGGCATCCCGGTTTTTCAAGGTGATATCGATACCGTACTGAGTCGTTTTCGACCGAAGTCATTTGATCGCGTTATTTTTTCCCGGACCGTTGAAGAATTGGAGCGTCCTAAGGAAACGCTGCTGCGCGCACTCAAAGTGGGACGCTCAGTGACAGTAGGATTTATTAATAACGGATTCTGGATCAACCGCATGAATATGTTCCTTCATGGCAAGCGTACTATCAATGACGTCTTTCCGCGCCCCTGGTATGAGAGCCGACCGAGTAATCCCTTCTCGATGAGCGAGTTCGAAAGCTTTTGCTCCAGTGAATCGGTAAAAATCGAGCGCCGTATCTGCCTCGGGTCTGATTGGCAAAACACTGTGCAAGTCCTCCCCAATGTGCGCGCAGGCTACGTGATTTTCGACGTGTCGAGAAACAGCTGAAAAGCCCGAATTTTCTTGGTAGGTTATACGAATGCCGAATTTTACAAACTGTCAGCTGGCTCCGTTCATTATTAGAAAAATTCTAAGGTGTCGATCTGGGGCTTGGCTCTTCCGGGTGGGGGTGTCATTGCTTCGGGATTGCTTTTGGGGCGGGGACAGTTGTTTGTTAATTGTATGGAGGCGTCTGGGGATCATGAGAGCTTGTCGGTGACTTTGGATCGTTTGCTGCGCGATCATGTGGCTGAGGACGGGGTGACTTTTGGGGCACTCCTGAAAGCGGTGACGGACCGTGGGTTTGGTCTGGTGTTGATGCTGCTTGCGTTGCCCAGTGCTTTGCCAGTTCCGGCTCCGGGGTATTCCACGCCGTTTGGTATCGCGATCGCGCTGTTGGGGTTGCAGATGGTGGCGGGACGTCATGTCCCGTGGGTGCCGCAGTGGGTTCAAGATCTCAAGCTGAGCGCGGGGTTTGGACAGAAACTGATTGGTGCTGGGCGCGCTTTTATTGAGAGGGTGGAGGTTTTGGTACGGCCTCGTCTGTCCTGGGTAGCGAATCAGCAGGGGCGGCGGTTTTTGGGTGTGGTAGTGATGACCATGGGGGGGCTCATGATTTTTCCGCTGCCAGGGACAAATACGTTTCCGGCTATGGTTATTTTTGTTCTGGGTTTGGCTGTCACAGAAGAGGATGGTTTCGCCGGTTTTTTAGCTGCGGCAGCGGGCGTGGGGGCCGTATTGCTTTATGGTGTAGCAATCTATCTTTTGCTGACAACAGGGTTTGATTTGATCGGCGCTTTGAAGGATTGGGTGAAGGGACTGTGGGCGTAGGCGTTTACGGCACAGGAATGGACGCTAGCTTTCGCAATAGGGTTATGCGAAGGGTGGAATTCAGACGCTGCTAGCTAGCTTTATGCGTCTTTGAAAAAATGCGAATATAGCCTAGCTGGGGCTCGGCGTTCCCGGATAAAAGGAGCAGTTTTTTGCTACGGAATGCGCGGAAATGGCGCTGTGAAGTCCTTATTTACTGTTGTTAGTTCCCCAAAAGGTTCTTTGAGCAAAATATATTGTTCCTTTCATGCCTGCATAGTTCCCAAACAACGCCTTAATCACCGGAAAACTTCACATTCGGACTCATCATTTTCCACGATATACGTTTGAGGGCAGAGACAGATTTCTTCCCGTGCGCACAGAAGAGCATATGGCCTTCGTAGAGAGCTAGTTCGGGGCTGATAATCTCGATTAGACGATGATACATGTCCTCGTATCGAATGTCGTCACAGACAAGAATGTAGTCTGATAATAACAAGGTCTTTATCTTGGGGATGTTCTTCTCTACTTCAGCAAGATCATGGGTGATGTCGCAGAAAACCATCGAGAACTGGGTAGAGCCAAAATCGTAGTGTTCGAAATAGCCCTTGAGGCAATCGACGTAGTTGCTGAGACCTCTCTCTGCCAAATTCTCTTTCAGTGAGGTAAGGGTGCCTTCCTCTTTTACTAAGTGGCGCATGTAGCGCTCACGCCGCCACGCCGGTGTGTTGTCCAAATTTTCATTAAAATACTCCTCGAATGCCTGTCTAGATGAGAAATGAATATCGAGAGACTGTAGCCTCACCTTACTGCGTTTTAGTTTGAGCGCAGAGGCCAGATAGATGGTCGAGCGTCCGATCCAAGGTCCTAATTCCAAGATTGGGCCAGTATTCATGAGGCCGAGTAGGAATAGCCTCGGACTCTGAGCCGGGTTGATCATGCCATCAGGAGGGAAGAAGATAGGGAAAAACAGCTTAAGCAACCGCATAAGCCTTCGATTACTCGGCATGACCCTGGGAGCTGAAAAGCAATTTGAGACGTTGTGCATATGAACGGGCCTAATTGAGGGGACGGGGAGTTCTTTGCACTGGATATACAACGATCACCGTAAAAGAGAGGAGCTATTACTTGCTATCCCTGTTACCCGTCGGTGCCCTTGTTGTGGTTGGGGCGCTCTGTCGGCTCGCGTCTTCGATTTGGATCGAGGTAGGGAGGGTCACGCACAATCGTGATCGTTGTCGAGATCCCGTCGACTACGCCAACGACCACGAGACGAGATACGAAAACCGCTGGAGGGCGGTGCTTTGTCGCCGCCGGTGGCCTGTTGCTTGGGCGGTCGTGCCAATCGATACGCAACCCGCGAGCCGACAGAGCGGCTCAACAACAAAAGAGGCAGTTGGGGACATGTCCCCGCTGTTTCAATTAGGCCTTGAGTCATCCATCCCCTGTAAATCTGCTTGCCTCGCCGGACCATTTCCTTGTCGGATAGTTCGTTTTATGGAGGCTGAACTGAATGCAATCTTGGAGCGTGCACGTGGCGAAATCGCTGATGTGCAGACACGGCCGGAATTTGAGCAATTTAAGGCATCGATATCTGGGCCCAAAGGCGCGATGACCCAAGTGATGAAAGGCATGGGAAAGGTGCCCAAGGAAGACAAACCGAAAGTCGGTAGAGCGATCAATGCGGCCAAGCAGGAACTCGAAGCACTTTTTACATCCGCTCTGGAAAAGATCGACGCTTTAGAAATGGAAAAGGCGATTGGGCCGGCTATCGATCCGACCTTACCCAGCCCGGATTTTGAGCTCGGAAGCCGACATCCGATAAACCAAATCCGTGCCCGCTTGGTAAAGATTCTTCAAAATGTTGGATTTTCAGTTGCCGAAGGCCCGGAAGTGGAAACGGAGTGGTTTTGTTTCGATGCCCTCAACACGGCACCAGATCATCCGGCCCGCGACCTTCAGGATACCCTCTATCTGAAGAAAGATGCCAACCTGTCTAATGTCTCGCGGCACAGCGATGAGCGCTACCTCCTGCGCACACATACGTCGACCGTGCAAATTCGCACCATGTTAAAATACGATCCGCCCATTCGCGTGATTTCGCCAGGGCGGGTGTTTCGACGTGATACTGTCGATGCGACGCATAGCTCCTGTTTTCACCAGATCGAAGCTCTGTATGTAGACAAAAACGTCACCGTAGCAGACCTAAAAGCACTTTTGGATTATATGATGCGGGAGCTGCTCGGCTCTGATGCTGAAACGCGTTTTCGCCCCCACTTTTTTCCTTACACCGAGCCCAGCTTTGAACTCGATTGCAGTTCTGCTCATCTAAAGAAAGTGGGCAAGCGTTGGACTGAGATGGGGGGCTGCGGCATGGTAGACCCATCCGTCTTTGAAGCCGTAGGTTACGATCCTGAAGTCTACTCTGGGTATGCTTTCGGATTCGGCCTCGAGCGTCTTGCCATGATCCTTTATGGAATCGATGACATTCGACATTTCTATCAAAACGACATCCGCTTCCTGTGCCAATTCGCCTGACGGGAAATCTACTGATTATAGACAATGAAAATTTCTCTGAATTGGATTCGCGATTACATTGATTTGCAGGAGCCCATCGATCGTATCGAAGAAGCACTCACTTTAATTGGCTTTGAAGTAGAGGGCGTCGAACAGACGGGTCTTCAGCCCCTGGAAAAGTGTGTCATCGGCAAAATTCTAGCCCGTGACCGACACCCAGATGCAGATCGTTTAGGGGTATGTGCCGTCGATGTGGGCGATGGCGTAAAGCGACAGATCGTTTGTGGGGCGACCAACTACGTCGTCAACGATCTCGTTCCCGTCGCTTTACCTGGGTGCGTCTTGCCGGGTAATTTCAAGATAAAAAAGTCCAAGTTACGTGGCGTCGTGTCGGAGGGTATGATGTGTTCGGCGAAGGAGCTCGGGCAAGGGGAGGATCATGAGGGGCTCATGATTCTTACTGAACATCCTGAGGCCAAGATTGGTATGCCCATCAATGACCTACTGACTGACAACGACGTCGTCTTTGATGTAGAGGTAACGCCGAACCGACCCGATTGCTTGAGTCACGTTGGGATGGCTCGTGAGCTTGCCGCCTATTTTGATTTAGAACTGAGCTACCCTGAAGTAAAGGCGGGAGCCCACGATCCCGAGCTGTCCGAGAGTCAGCCGCTTATCGAAGGAGTCAATATCGAGGCGGAAGAACGCTGTCAGTTGTATCATGCGTTCAGTATTCAAGGCGTGAATATCGGGCCGAGTCCAGAATGGTTGCAGCAGCGTCTTGAGGCGATTGGTTTGCGCCCCATAAACAATGTGGTCGATGTTACCAATTACGTGCTCCACGAGCTCGGCCAGCCGCTCCACGCCTTCGACCGCAAAAAGATTTCCGGGGACAAGCTCATCGTCCGGCTAGCGAAGTCGGGCGAAAAAATCACCACGCTTGATGAAAAAGAACGCACCCTCTCTGAGCGCACTCTAGTCATCGCCGATGCGACTCAGCCATTGGTCATTGCGGGAGTTATGGGTAGCCAAGATGCCGAGGTCGACGACAGCACAGTCGATGTGGTGCTGGAAGCTGCATACTTTGAGCCCTCGGGGATCCGCCGCACTGGCCGTCAGCTCATTCTCTCAACTGACAGTAGCTATCGATATGAACGTGGCGTAGATTCGTTAGGAGTCGAATTCGCGGCGCTACGAGCAATTGATTTAATTCTCGAGACCGCGGGGGGGAGACTCGTTGGACTGCCCATTATAGAGGGGTCGGCTTTAGAAACGATCACTGAGATTGAGCTAAAACCTCAATTTATACGTGAACGCCTTGGCTTTGGCCCAGACGACAAAAGCATTCAAACAATTCTCGAACGCCTCGAGCTGGATGTAGAAGAAGCACCTACAAGCGATGGTGATCCTACGTGGACAGTGCGCCCGCCTTCATTCCGCAGTGACCTCGAACGTCCCGTAGATCTGGTCGAAGAGTTTTTGAGGATTTACGGGACAGATAAGATTCCTCAGCAGGACGTTCAAGCGAGCCGCCCCTTCCAGCCCTTGCATCCGATGGCAGCCTTCGTCGAGCGGGCTACTCAATTACTCATTGGTCAGCAGTTTTCCGAGACAATGTCTTTCTCGCTACGTAGTCAGGAAGAGGTGACACGCTGGCTAGGCCATGCCACGGCAGATGATCTTGAATTGGCCAACCCACTCACCTCGGACCAAAGTCACTTGCGTCCTACACTGATCCCTGGCTTGCTGGAAACGCTCAAATTCAATGCGAGTCGCGGCACGGGAGCGGGACGTTTCTTCGAGATAGGGCGCGTATTCCGCGAAGATGCCGGACGCATTTGGGAAGCGCTTTCTGTGGCTTTTGTGATTTACCAAGACCCGAGGAATAATCAGTGGAAGGAGCTCAGTCCCGTTGATTTCTTCACGGTTAAAGGACAATTTCAACAGATACTCAACCTGGCTGATATCCCAACAGGAAATCACCTCTATCGTCCGACTGCTCCTAGCAAGACCTGGAAACACGGACATGCTGCCGAAGTGGGTGATTTGTCCAAAAGAATGTGGCAAGGTAAAGTGGGTCTGATCGATCCGCGTCTCACAAAAGACCTGGGGATCGAAGGCTTAGTCTATGCCGGCTCTTTAGTTGTCAGACCCGAGTTCCTAGATAATGAAACGGCCACGGTGCGTTTTAAACAAATGAGTCAGTTCCCAGCGGCCACGAAGGATTTAGCGCTGATTGTCGACGAGACAACACTCGCAGAGGCTGTCCGTCTCGACCTTCACAAGATCGCCAAAGCATCCATCGATAACAGCTTCGTCGCCGAATCTGTCGACGTATTCGATGTTTACACGGGCGAGGGGGTAGAAGCTGGGAAAAAGAGCCTGGCGTTTTCGATTTCATTTCGTGCCCCCGATCGCACACTGGGAGATAAAGAGATCTCACGCGCTTTCGACGCGATACAAAAACAAATCAATGAGGAAACACCTTACGCGGTGCGCTCTTAAGTTTAGCCCGCAATTTTATCATGTCTGACGATCCTACTTCCATCGATATTGAATACGTTGCCAAGCTTGCACGCATCGAATTGAGCGACGACGAAAAATCTAAATTCTCCACCCAGCTGCATGACGTGCTGGAGCACTTTAAGCAGCTGAACGCGGTGAATGTCGAGGGCATCGAACCCACCGCTCACGCCTTCCCCTTATACAACGTATGGCAGGAGGACGTGCCCCAAACTGGTTTCACTCCGGATGAGGCTCTCAAGAATGCCCCAGCCAAGCGTGCCAACCAGTTGATCGTGCCCAAGGTGATCGAAGACGCATAAACCCATATTGCACTACCGTATGTCTGCACCGATTTATTATGCCACGGCTGCCGAGCTTTCCGACAAGCTCGCTCAAGGCGAAATTTCCTCTCGCGAGCTCACTCAAGCGTTCATCGACCGCACTGCGACTGTCGAGGACCAAGTCGGCTCTTTTCTACATCTCAATACTGAGGATGCGCTCGCCCAGGCCGATGCCTCTGACAAGCGCAGATCTGCAGGTGATGTACGTGGGCCGCTCGATGGTATACCGCTATCGCTCAAAGACGTTATCAGCCGTAAGGGTGATCCTCTGACTGCGGCTTCGAAGATACTTGAGAACTACGTCAGCCCTTACGACGCACATGTGACTGAGTCCCTGGGACAAGCGGGTGTCGTCTTTTGGGGCCGGCTCAATATGGATGAGTTTGCCATGGGTTCTTCCACGGAGAATTCAGCTTTTAAACCTACCAATAATCCGTGGAATTTGGACTGTATTCCTGGTGGAAGCTCTGGGGGAAGTGCGGCTAGTGTGGCAGCTGGGGAAACGCCGCTGACCTTGGGGTCCGATACCGGAGGCTCCATTCGGCAGCCGGCCGCATTGTGTGGGGTCGTGGGGATGAAGCCTACTTATGGGCTGGTATCACGCTATGGGTTGGCAGCGTTTGCTTCTTCGCTCGATCAGATCGGCCCCTTCGGCCGAACCGTCGAAGATGTGGCACTCGTGCTCCAAGCGATAGCCGGCCACGATGAGCGCGACTCGACTTCTTTCAAAACCGACGTCCCAGATTACCGTAAAGCGTTAAAGACTGATTCAGGTCCGTGGAAATTGGGCATCCCCAAAGAATACTTTTCTGAAGGCCTCGATCCAGAAGTCCGCGAGGCAGTCGAAAAGGCCGTGAAATTTTACGAAGGGCAGGGGTGCAGCATCCGAGAAATCAGCTTGCCGCATACGGAGCTAGCCGTGCCTGTCTACTATATTATCGCGACTGCTGAGTGTTCATCCAATCTAGCCCGTTACGATGGTATTCGCTACACCCATCGAGCCCCGAATCCCAAGGACGGCATTGATCTCTATGCACAGAGCCGTGGCTATGGTTTTGGCGAAGAAGTGAAACGTCGCGTGATTCTCGGAACATTCGTCCTCAGCTCGGGATACTACGATGCCTATTACTCCCGTGCCCAGAAGGTCAGAACTTTGATCCGCAACGACTTTATGTCGGCCTTTGAAGATGTCGATGCCGTCATAACACCGACGAGCCCGACTGTGGCGTTCAAACGCGGAGAACGCAGCGACGATCCGCTCGCCATGTATCTGAGCGACATCTACACTATATCTACCAATTTAGCGGGACTGCCCGGAATTTCTGTTCCTTGTGGATTTAGCTCAACCGATTTGCCCATCGGGCTACAATTAATCGGGAAGCCCTTCGGCGAAGCGCAGCTTATGTCCATCGCTCACGCCTTCGATTCCGCTCACGACTATAACCGAGCGACACCTAAGCTCTAATTTCAAAGAAAATGGCTGAATACGAACCTGTCATCGGTCTTGAGGTGCATGTCCAACTCAAGACAAAGTCAAAAATGTTTACGCGGGCAGCCTACCAGTATGGTGAAGCGCCCAATGTGTTCACAAATCCGGTCGTTATGGGATTGCCCGGCGCGTTGCCTGTGCTGAACAAAGAGGCCATTGAGCAAACCGTGCGTGTTGGCCTCATGTTTGGAAGCAAGATCGCCGACATCTGCAAATGGGACCGAAAGAACTATTTTTATCCAGACAACCCTAAGAACTACCAAATCTCCCAATACGACCAGCCGCTCTGCGAGGGAGGTGAGGTGGAGATCGAACTACCCGGTTCGGCCCGTAACATCATGGGCGAACACCGTACGGTAAAGCTTACCCGAGCCCATTTGGAAGAAGATGTGGGCAAGCTGACACACTTCGAAAATGACAGTCTGGTCGATTACAACCGCGCCGGAGTCCCGTTGCTCGAGATCGTTTCAGAACCAGATCTCTTTAACACAGACGAAGTAGTTGCCTTTCTTAACGCCCTGCGTGTCGCATTGAGCAATGCAGGCGTTTCCGACTGTGATATGGAAAAGGGCCAGCTCCGCTGCGATGCGAATGTCAGTCTGAAGCTAAAAGGTTCCGACAAACTCGGCACCCGCACTGAAATGAAAAACCTCAATTCAGTCAGCAACGTCAAAAACGCCATCGAATACGAAATCAAACGCCAGACTGAAGTGCTCGATAGCGGAGGTAGTGTCACCCAGGAAACCCGTCGCTGGAACGTTGAAGGCGGTTTTTCCACACCTTTACGCGGCAAAGAAGAAGCTCATGATTATCGCTACTTCCCAGATCCCGATTTGATGCCCGTGAAAGTGCCTGCAGAGGTGATTGAGCGGATCACCAGTGAACTGCCCGAAATGCCCTTCGACATGCAGCGTCGTTACATCGATGATATGGGCCTTCCTTATACGATCACCTCCGTGATTTGCCTGGACAAGCCTCTGAGCGATTACTTCGAAGCTGCACTCAAAATCTGCAATAAGCCTAAACAGGTCGCCAATTACATCGCCAACGATTTGTTACGTGAGCTCTCTGCCGCCGAGGGAGAGGGAGAGGGGTCTCTACCGATCAGCGAAAGCCCGATAAAGCCCAAACATATCGGCGAGTTAGCTAAGCTCGTGGACGACGGCACCATCTCTAGTCAGGTTGCTAAAGAGATCTTTCCCGAGATGTTTACTACCGGAAAAGCGCCCACAGCGATCGTGGAAGAGAAGGGCCTGAAGCAAGACAACGACATGGGTGCCATCGAGGGGATTTGCATCGAAATCATCGCGAAAAACCCGAAGCCCGTCGCTCAATACAAAGAAGGCAAGCAGCAAGCGATCAACCCACTCATGGGCCAGGTCATGAAGGCGACTCAAGGCAAGGCTAATCCCAAAGCCGTCAGCGAGCTTTTACGCAAGCTCATCGACGCAGGGTAAGCAGTTATATTATTGAAACGACCGCCCAGGCAATAGGCCAGCGGCGCTGACAAAGCACCGCCCTCCAGCGGTAGGTGTATCTTGTCTCGTTGTCCGCCGGACCTCGATCACGACCACGATCAGGATTTTACAGACTTTACTGACAAAAACCAGCTCCAGCTCGGCATCGATCGCCCCATACAACTTGATTCTGGATATTCCTGAGTCACCCTCAAATATCATTATGAGGAACAGAACAGCCTTCCCAATAGGGTAGACCACCCCCAGCTTCCCGGTTCCAGAAATTAGCGTCCATTCGCGTTTATTGGCGGATCAAAACGAACCCCTCGAATTGGTCGGAACCACAGATCGACAACGATCACGATAGCGAAAACGAATCAAAACTGACAACCGGAGATCAGGACTTCACATGTGAGACGATTGATTAAACCCCTATGAAATAGATAAATACCGGCAGCGTGATAACCAAAAACAAAACCGTGCTCACCAAAAAGACACTGTTGGTCATATCTTTATCCAAGTCATAGAATTCGGCTATCATATTGGCGAAGACGGCTGAAGGGACGACGCCGAAGAGGATGAGTACATTACGGTCGAGCTCGCTTAAGCCTGCCAATGTGGCCATGAGAACAAACCACAGGGGATAGAGGGTAGAGCGATAAGCGAAGGAAAATAGGTTCTCTTTAAAAAACCTGCCGATCTCCGATGCTTTCATCCCGATTCCTATCGCGACGCAGCTCGACAGACAGCCTCCGTAGACTAGAGGGCGTAGCGTGAGCTTAGCCCAATCAGGCTGTGGAATTTCGGCGAGATTCAGCGCAAGTCCAACAAGCATCGCGACCAGGACGAGATTTCGCGAATCGAACAAGCTTGCACGCGCTGTTACCCAGAATGATACCGGCGCTTCATTGCGCCCGAAGCGGCGAGCTGCCGGAAAGCAGAAGAAGACGAGAAACGGGATGATAAAAAACTGGGCATACGTCGCTTGGGCCAGCCCTTGCTCCCCGAATAAAACCAATGCAACAATCCCGAGTAGGGTGAATCCATGATTCGACAAGCATACCGTAAATAGGAATGAACCCTGTTGCTTACGGCTATGGTTAAAAAATCGGCCCGCACTGCGCGCCACAAAGACTGACAAAATCCATCCACTGAGCACCAGAAAGGGAAGGGTCCATGAGTCGTTTGCCAAGTCTGCTTTCCATACGGCAAGAACTGTAATGCCCGTGTTGAAAAAGAAATAGGCTACGTTGAAAAGCAGTCCAGACAGTCGCGGCCCAGCACCTTTGTGCGCCAAGAAAACACCCAGAGCAGTTGGAAAGATAAGGAGTGCGAAGAGCTGAAGGTAGAGCGAAAGAAAATGCATGCTCCGTCAACGTGAGAGATCTTCAGACACTTGAACAACATTTTATAGGCCAATGCTTGATTAGCCAAATTGCATGGGCAGGATACGAAATTTCCTATGTTCCTTCTTCGCAAACTTGGCAAACTCCTCCGCGGTAACGCGACTGCTTTCCAGATCATCTCGGCTTGTATGCTCGGGTTCATTATGGCTTTTGCCGTGTCACCCGAAAAGGCTCCAGGATTCTACCTTCTGATGTTTTTCCTGGTGCTCATATTGAACTGCAACCTAATCCTTTTTGGTCTCAGCCTGATCATGGGACACACGCTATCACTGATCCTAACGCCCCTCACGTTTAAGCTCGGGGTGATATTGCTGAACAGCCCCTTGGGCGAGCTACTCGGCTTTTTGATTAGCGCACCGGTGACGGCATGGATGGGCTTTGAGTACTATCTAATGCCGGGCGCCTGGGTGCTGGGTGGGATCTTCGGACTGATCGTAGGCGTCGGCATCACACGAATGCTCAAAGGTTACATCAACACCATGGCTAATCTGGAGGCAGGGTCGGAGAAATTTGGAAAGGTCGTAAACAATCCCTTTTTCAAACTCTTTGCCTTTGTATTTCTCGGAGGGCTCTCAGGTAAGCAGACGTTCAACGAACTCCGTGATTCTGATCACAAAAGCTCGCCGATCCGCCTTATCGGCGTCGTGGCTGTAGTCCTCGGCATTCTCACCGCATTTCTTTCGGCGAATATGTTCGATACGGCCTTCTTTACGACACGAGCGCGAGAGGTTTTGACGGATCTTAATGGCGCGTCGGTTGATATAGAACGAATCTCAGTGAACGCGTTTTCCGGATCAGTGGAGGTAAACAAAGTCGCTGCGGCTAATCCCGACGATCTCAGCCGCAACCGTTTGTCTGCGCTCCGTATCACAGCCGATGTCGACACCATGGGGCTCCTGAGCAAGCGAATCGTGCTGAACGAGTTAGCCATCGTCGATGTGATCGCCGATGGCGAGCGCTCCACGACAGGTTGGATAGAAACCCCGGAACCTCCAAGCGAAGAAGAAGCCCGACCGCTGATCCCCACCGACATTAATCAGGAGCAGGTGCTCGCGCTCATAGAATTGTGGAAACTTCGCTTAGAGGGGGCGCAAAAAGCATGGGAGCAAGTCCAAGAACACTTTCCTAAAAGTGACGAGCCAGCACCCACTGTTGAAGAAGTTGAGACCTGGCAGGATGTGCTCGAGCGCGATATTGAGCGCCTCGGATATCGTGCCGTTGTTGCAAAACATCTGTTGCCTGAGCGTCCGTCATTCGAAATCGAGAAAATCGTCGTTGATGGCATCCGGGCGGGAGATGATCCTCTCACCGTATTCGATATTGAATTGGCTCATGTGTCCTCCGACGTGACTTTGCAGGAGTCGTCACCCACCGGTGCGATAGCAAGCAGATCCGGTCAGATAAAAATCGGTTTTGAAGGCCACCAACTGCGCAATGAAACGGAAGCAAACGTTATCAGTTTTCAAGCTTCTGAGATTCCTGTGGCCCTGGTACAACGCTGACTCCCGGAAAACGTCCGCCCTTATGTAAAAAACGGTGTGTTCAGCCTGAGCGGGAAGGGCGCTCTAACCCAGGACTCAATGGAGATCCCCCTAAGCCTGACTTTCGAAGAGCTCACTTTCGAAATCCCCAAAGTCGGCCCCTGGACGCTCAACGAGCTAACCATTCCCGGAAACATTTCAGGCAGTCCAACGCAACCCGCGTTCTCCTTAGATCAACGCGCACTCGCCCAAATGGCTGAGAATGCAATCAAGGACGCCGCTCAAGACGCAATCGAGGGCCGTCTGATGGACGAAGTAGAAAAACGCGCCGGCGACCTCTTGAAAGACGAGAAGATCGGCAACGCCCTAAAAGGACTCTTTGGAAACTGATGATTACGATCTATACCTACTCCGGCTGCTCTACCTGCAAGAAAGCTACACGCTGGCTCAAAGACAATGGAGTTGAGTTTACAGAAAAACCGATCCGCGACACACCACCGAGCGTCGCGGAGCTCAAAAAAATGCTCGAGCATGTCGGGGAGTTGAAGCGCCTCTTCAACACCGCAGGCGGCGATTATCGAGAGCTGAATATGAAGGAAAAGCTCCCGACCCTATCAGAAGAGGAGACGCTCCGGCTCCTGGCCAGCCGGGGGAACCTCATCAAACGACCATTCGTTATTGGCGACGGCGTGGGCACAATCGGTTTCAAAGAAACAGATTGGGCTCAACTCTTCAAATAGGCTGAGGGCTCGGCCTCAGCTCTAATACGTGGTGCCGTGGTGGAGTGCTACCACGCAGCCTGTAAGACGCCGCGCTCTTACGTTTTGAAAGCGGGCTGATTCCAACTCTTTCTGTATCCCTTCGACCGTGGGGAATTGCTCGATAGATCCTGCAAGGTAGTCGTAGGCGCTTTTGTCTTGGGTGAGGCTCGAAGCCAAGTGCGGCAAAATATATTTTAGATAGAAGTAATAAAAGGGGCGTAGGATTTTGTAGGGTTGTGAAAACTCGAGGATGAACAGGTGGCCGCCGGGACGGAGCACGCGATGAAACTCAGCGAGGCCGGTAGCGCGTTTTTCTAAGTTTCGATAGCCAAAGCTGATGGTGATCACATCGACAGAATTGTCCTCGAGGGGCAAATTAAGGCAGTCGCCGAATTCGAAGGGGATCGACTTGCCGTCTACACGCTTGATCTGTTTGCGGCGGGCCTCTTCGAGCATAGGCTCGCAAAAGTCGAGGCCGCGCACTTCGACACCTTCTCCCAGGCCATCTTGAAGCGCGAAGGCGACATCGCCACTGCCCGTAGCCAGGTCGACTACAACCTGGGGCTGTGTCTTCGCCACTTCTCGCACTAATGCCTTGCGCCAGCCGATGTCCATGCCACCTGACAAGACGCGGTTCGCCAAATCATAACGCCCTGCGATGTTGGCAAACATCGCTCTTACGCCTTCTGCCTCAGGCATCGTCTTTAGCGTCCAATTCTGCGTTGCGCTCTTCAGCCTCTTTGAAGCTCGCTACAATCCATTTACTCAAGGCTCCGTCGGGATCGCGAATGATGGCTTCGTCTAGGACAAAATTCTCCAGTCCGGTATTGCGCCGTATGATTGCTAAGCCGTGCGGAAAATCTTTGAGCTGTTCCTCAAGGTAAGTGTAGAGAGTCGTGTCCTCGTCGGGAAGACCATCGATAAGGATATTCTCTGCCTCCTCTGTGAATGAAATCCGATGGCCGTGTTTTTTCGAGAAGTCATCAGCAAAACGCTGGATGTCCTGCTTGTATACGTCGCGTTGAAGGTGGCGGTTGGCTGCTTTCAAAGCTTCCAGAGTCTCTACTGGATTTGAGACTGTCTGGTCGCTGACCTCAAAGTTGCGAATCGCCGTTGAGGGTAGGGCATACTTGAAGTCACGGAATACGCGCTCGAGCACCGTCAGCAGTCCGCGCGCCCCGGTATTTTGCTCAGAGGCGAGGTGGGCCACCTTTTCAATCGCCTCATCTGTTATGGCGAAATCGATCGCATAGCCTGCAAAATCCCGCCG
Source organism: Opitutales bacterium (assembly GCA_013215165.1). Lineage (NCBI taxonomy): Bacteria > Pseudomonadati > Verrucomicrobiota > Opitutia > Opitutales > Opitutales bacterium. The sequence continues at coordinate 34,852 of JABSRG010000008.1, forward strand.
ATATTGATCCAAAATAGATCCCTCTGAGGTCGTCAAAATTTTCGCCAAGTCGCCCGCTTTCAAAGACTCACAAGCGACACGCACGGGGACACGGCCGATAAACTCAGGCTCGAAGCCATAATCAATAAAGTCCCTGGTTTCGGCCAAGGGTAAGTATGTGTCGGCCTCTGCGTCGGTACTATTCGATTCCAAGGCAATCGCTCCAAAGCCCAGAGAGCCTGTGTCGACGCGTTTTTTGATCATTGGCGCCAAGCCATCAAAAGCTCCAGAGACGATGAATAAGATGTGCTTTGTGCTGATGGAACGTGCATTTTTCTTGTTTGAGCCCATCGACATCATCGCCTGCATCTGCGCCATCATATCTGTAGGAGAAAAGAGGCTGACTTCAGTCTCTTCCATCATCTTGAGGAGGTTGATTTGAACACCGCGGCCGGAGACATCTTTACCGCCATTCTCACGTCCTGCACCGGCAATCTTGTCGATTTCGTCGATGTAGACGATGCCGTATTGGGCGAGTTCCGTATCGCCGTCCGCTACCTTATTGAGGTCGCGGATCATATCTTCGACATCACTTCCCACATAGCCGGTCTCCGAAAATTTCGTCGCGTCGGCTTTAACGAAAGGCACACCGATTAGTTTGGCGATGTTTCGGATCAGGTAGGTCTTGCCCACACCTGTGGGACCCAAGAGTAGTATGTTGGGCTTGTTGTAGTCCTGTGCCGCGTAATTTTTATCTGCGAGGCAACGTTTTACGTGATTGTAGTGGTCGCACACCGCGACAGACAGGACCTTCTTTGCATCCGTTTGCCGAATGACATAACGGTTCAGGTATGCATGGATCTCCCGCGGCTTGAGCGAGAAATTCTCAATGCGCTCTAACGCTTCACTGCGTGAGTCAGAAGCTTCGGGAGACTCGCCCTCGCCAGGCTCATCGGGTTGCGCCGTAGGCGTTCCAGGCTGCATCGGTCCAAACCCCAATCGTATGTTGGATGAGCCCATTGCTTTTTGGAGTTGTTTTTGGAGTTCTTCGAGAGGATTGGGTGGGTCTTTGTCACTCATGGAGTTCGGGGATTGACACGCTATTTTGATTTCAGAGGTTATTCATCGACCGAGACTTTCAGATCTGCCTAAAAACTAGACCGACATTCAAATTCCGATGGCTGACAACCTCACAAAACGCGACATTGTATTACAAATTTACGAAAAGACTGGGTTTCCGCAAAAGGAAGTGCGCGAAACAGTCCAACTTACGCTCGATGCCATCGCCGATGCTCTCAGTCAAGGGCGCAACGTCGAGCTGCGCAACTTCGGCGTTTTTGAGCTTCAGATTCGAAAACAACGTGTCGGGCGAAATCCCAACCAGCCTGAGACAGATGTCATGATCCCTAAGCGTGCTGTAATAAAGTTCAAGGCGGGCAAGGAATTGAAGGCACATTTGGGCGATCTCGATGTCGACCGAGTCGAGTCAGAGAAGTAGGTAGTTTAGCGCCGAATTCTCTCTCACGCATCCATCGTCCATAATCTTCTTCTATTCTCTCACGGGATGTTTGATTCTCTTCCTGGTTTTCGCGAGTTTTTGCCAGATTCTTGCGGCGTGCGTAATACCATCTTCAACGTGCTGCGGAGCACTGCGGAGCGCTATAATTTTCTAGAGTATGACGCGCCGCTTTTGGAGCCACTCGAACTCTATATCGAAAAATCGGGTCCAGAGATCGTCTCTCAATTGTTCAACTTCGAAGACAAAGGGGGCAGGGCAGTTGCGCTGCGTCCAGAGATGACTCCTACACTGGCCCGCCTTGTCGGAGCGCGGGCAAACTCCATGAAGCGACCGATCAAATGGTTTTCGATCGTTGAAAATTTTCGCTACGAAAAGCCACAAAAAGGCCGGACGCGTTCCTTTTATCAATATAACGCTGATATTTTGGGCGATGCTTCTCCTGGAGCTGATGCTGAACTGATTCTTTTACTCATCGCATCGCTAAAACGGTTTGGGCTGAACGAAACCGATTTTGTTGTCCGCCTGAGCGACCGACAAATGTGGGTGGCGTTCCTCAAGTCTTGGGACCTCAGTGACACGGCCGTCGCGGAGGTTTTGGGCATTGTCGACAAGATGCAACGTGTCGAGCGTCAGGTTACGCTTGAAAAACTGGGTAAGTGCGTGAGTGAGCCTGAGGCCTTATTGAGTGATATCGAAAAACTGATCCAAGTTCGCTCGATCGATGCTCTCGAATCGTTTCTGGCTGCAACGGATTACAAATTTTCCGAAAGACTGGAGGATCTGCGCATCTTGGTTCAGCGGCTGAGTGCAGCAGGGATGGATGGATTTGTTCAACTCGATTTCGGGATCGTGCGGGGGTTAGCTTACTACACCGGTTTTGTTTATGAGGCCTTCGAACGCAGCGGCGAAAGTCGGGCACTGGCTGGAGGCGGCCGCTATGACGAGCTCGTGAAAAAGATGGGGGGGCCAGATCTCCCGGCAGCGGGATTTGCCATGGGCGATGTCACACTACGCGACTGCCTTGAGGAAAAAGGTTTGATCGGTCCGTCCACACCAGAGCCCTCCGTTTATATGGTCGTGGGTGGCGAAGCAGAGATGGCTGCATGCTTGAAGGACGTTACTCGCTTGAGGGAACAGGGATTTCGAGTCGAATATCCGTTCAAACCCGCGGGATTTGGGAAGCAATTCAAGAATGCTGAGAAGTCCGGCGCTAAATACGCGGTAGTCTACGGTGAGGATGAAATTAAGTCGGGCGCTTTAACCGTAAAGGTATTGGCTAGTGGTGACTCAGTCACCGTTCCGCGTGACACATTGATTCGTTGGTTGAGTGATCAAGGCGTTAGAGATTTGTAATTGGCAAAAATCTGACTGAAGTTGGCATTATGAAGTCCTTCCTGTTCGACATCATAAAGAAAGTATTCGCTTACTTGATTGCTTCGGTGCTCACCTTTTTAATCATTATTGGCGTATACGCGGCAATAATCGGGGGTGTGTCACAGGGGCCAACCGTTCAGGTGAATGAGCGCTCATTCTTGATCCTTTCACTAGATCGAAATATCTCCGACCAGCCGCGCCAGCTAACAACCTCCGATGCGCTCGGCCAGCTCTTGAGCGGAGCACCTGAGCCCCTACATCTCTATGAAATTATCACTGCGATTGATGAGGCGAAACAGGACTCTCGGATTGCAGGTATTTTTCTCGTCGGTAATTTGGTAAGCGAAAACTATGGTAGTAGCTACAGTGCAATAGGGGAAATTCGCGAGGCCTTGATTGATTTTCAGGACGAAGGGAAATCTGTCTTGGGCTACATCGAAAATGCCTCCCAGATTGACTATTATCTGTATTCAGTCTGCACCGAGATTTTGGCGAATCCTTTTGGAAGTATACAGCTCAATGGACTCGCTACGTTGAATCCATATTTTGCAGGTGCGATGGATAAATTCGGAATCGAAGCGCAGGTAGTTCGCGTCGGTGATTATAAATCCGCAATCGAACCCTATATACGCGCCGACATGAGTGAAGAGAGCCGTGCACAGACCCAAGAGCTCTTGGCCTCAATTTGGGAAACAATTGCTCTCGAAATGGGAGACTCTCGAGGGGTGCCGGTTGAGCTACTCGACAAATGGGCTAACCAGCATGGCGTATTCGAGGCTCGCAAAGCACTTGATTATGGTCTTGTAGACCAACTGCTATACTACGACGAAGCCCTCCAATATGTGGGAGGATACGGCGAAACTATCCAGGAAGGTCGCACTTTCGAACAGGTAGAAATCGACGATTACATACTGACCCAATCAGAACGGTATGATAATTTCTCGGACGAGCCGTATGTTGCGGTTATTTACGCAGAGGGAGACATTGTCGACGCTACTGAGCCCGCAAACGACATCGCTGGAGATTGGTTGGCGAGACAGATTCGAGACATTCGCTATGCCGACGAACTGCCAGCCGCTGTTGTATTACGCATAAACAGCCCAGGAGGGAGCGCCTATGCGTCTGAAGTCATTCGTCGCGAAATGGAACTGCTCAATGCGGAAGTTCCGGTCATTGTTTCGATGGGAGGCCTGGGTGCTTCGGGCGGCTATTGGATAGCGACGGCGAATGATGGCATTTTCGTAGACGAGGCTACAATTACCGGATCGATCGGTGTTTTTGGATTGTTGCTAAATGTCAAAGAAGCAGGGGGTAAACTCGGTGTGACGTTTGACGGTGTAAAAACACATGACCTCGGATATCTTTATTCCGGTGTGACTCGAAAGAATGAAACTGAAATGGCGGTCTTCCAGGAATCTGTTGATCAGTTGTATGGAGAGTTTATTGACCGTGTAATCGGTAGCCGCCGCGATCTTAGCAGAGAGTCCCTAGAAAAAATCGCGGGCGGGCGTGTATGGTCCGGTGCGCAAGCGATCGAACTTGGACTAGCTGACCAAGCAGGGGGACTTATGGCAGCGATCGAACATGCCGCTGACATATCCGGACTGCTCAGTGGATATCGTGTGGAAGAGTATCCAAAGAAACAAACCCCCGAGTCTTTCTTGTCTGGTCTGTTCACTGAAGGTGTAAATGTGGACTTTCATACTGGAGTGACCATCCCCAAAGAACTTCAAGAAATCGAAACACTGTTAAAGAGTCTCAAGCGACAAGGGAAGATTCTCGCCAAGTCTCCTATAACTGGGTTGGAATAGCTGAGACAGGTCGCCATCAGCGACGAATAGTGCTGCATCCCAGAGTCTAAAATCACCTTTCGCAGGACAGTCTTAAAGATGCAAAATAATGCATGAATAAGCACTAAATACGTTGACATTGGTTTTTTAAATGCAAAATACTGCATGATGTCTTCAGTTCCTAGAGATCTCCTTTTGCAGATGTCGCAAGCTATAACGGCGGAGAAAAAACGACAGAAACTGACTCAGGGCGATTTAGCGAAAATGGCTGGGGTCTCTGTGAGGACGGTAGCCTCTATTGAAGCGGGTAGTATGAGTGTAGCCGCGGGAAGCTATGTATTACTACTGTTTACTTTGGGATTGAGCGTGGTCGTGGAAAGGACTGAGCCGTGACTCGGGTTCGTGTTGTTTTTGGGGGACGGAATGTCGGGATACTCAGTCGAAAGAAAGGTCGGCCCGATTACAGCTTCGCCTACGATCCTGATTGGATCGATACAGGTGTAGAGCTTTCGCCGATCCATCTTCCACTTTCTGGTGACCCCTTTGAGTTTAGCATCCCGTATTTTCGAGATTTGCCAGGACTGGTCTTCGACAGTTTGCCAGATGCCTATGGCCAGAAGATATTACGTCAGCAGATGCAGAGGATGCCAGAGGAAGATCGAGGACCCTTGGGGATGCTGGCTTTGGTCGGAGAGGATGGCGTTGGCGCATTGGAGTACCATCCAAGTGATGACGCTACCGATGAGCTGTCATCAATAGCCGCAGCGGAACAGTTTGCGGAAGCAATTGAGGCGCTCGAACCGGGAGCGGTGTATGCTATCGAAGAGAGGGAGCGGGCATTCGTGGCCTCGGCAGGAAATATTGGAGGAAAGCACCCCAAGTCGACCGGCTTCTGGAACCCCGGCACCGGAGAGGTCGTCGTGGGTCGGGCTTGGCCTGGAGCTGGGTGGAGATCGGTCGTCATAAAGTATAACCTCAACGAAGCGGCACCTCTGGATCGCATTGAGCAAGTCTACATGGAGATGGCAGCTCTATCAGGGATCGCCTGCGCCAAGTCATTTGTATTACCAACAAAGCGATTCAGTCATTTTGTTTCAGTCCGTTTCGATAGAGGTGGGCCAGAGAACGAAAAAGTCCACATGCACTCCTATGCTGGCATCCAGCATCTAGACTTCAATCAGAGGGGAAGCACCTATGAGGATTTCCTGGGGACTGTCCTTCGTGTGTCCAAAAGTCAGGAACAGGTTTTTGAGGCCTTCAGAAGGGCGGTTTTCAATGTCATGGCGCACAATCAGGATGATCACCCTCGAAATTTTTCTTTCTTAATGGGAGCCGACGCTCGATTCTCTCTAGCTCCGTCTTACGACTTGACGTTGACACAGCCCAACGACGGTGAAGGAAACTGGATGTCGATCAATGGCAAAACTCTTGGGATCACTTTTCGAGACATAGATCGAGACATAGAGTATCTAGGCGAGAGCTTCGGTATTCGCCGTGATGCTATACGAGACGTCGTGGACCAGGTTCAGGCTGGAATTGCTGCCTTCGATCGGTTAGCCCGAAGCTATTGCATCGGCGACGGCTACAGGTCTTATGTGCGACAGGCCCTTCGAGCGAACCAAATTGGAGTTAAGGTCTCTTGAAATGCCTAGTAAATGTTCAGACCAATAGTCATATATAAGATCAGGCACGGAGCCTGAATTACGCACAATATATATTATGTCTAATTATTATATTTAGACATCATGTTTGAAGTTCGACGTGAACCGTCCTCTTTAACTAGACGATTTTTAATCTAGGAATATGAAACTTCCTCCCCAAAAAACGCAGATAAAGACAACGCACAGTTTGGATTATATGTCCAGACTCTCAGGAGAAAGCTGTAAGTCATCAACGCGATGCCAAACGTTCTGTTCAAAGTCGAACATCCATGAAGTATAATCGGAATCGGTCCAAATGAAAATCCATCGTTCTTGATCAGCTTGGAAGAAGTATCCTGAATGTGACTCGTTCCACCAGATTTCGCCCAAAATAGGATGATGAAGCCACACATCAGTAGCTCCAAAATGAGTCCTTTCGAGCAGATAGAGATAACCTAGGCCAAAATGGTATATCCAATTGCCATTCTTTGAATTTGCTTCCCAGAACCTATAAATTCCCAGTCCTTCTGCGACACCATAAACTTCCTCGCCATTCAACAACTCACCCATGGGCAAATCATAATAGTCGTCCACATAAGCATCTATTCCGTAATAAAATCCTGCTTCGAAACCAGTATCGTAGGTTTCAAAGCTACCATCATAACATACAAAACCAGGGTTCTGATAACTATAATAATCCGAAGGGTAACCGCCATATTGGAACTCACCATCTCTATCGCCCTCAACGATACTGTAGCCAACATCAAATCCATCCTCAATCCCTCTCTCATATTCCTCACGCTGGAGAGCACAATCAATAGGATCCGAAAACAGAGTATCAGGAAGCGGTTCTGGTAAACCCAGAGTTGGAGGCGGGGCCGGGGAGCTCAAAGCAGACTTCAGAAACAGAACCAATCCCAAATTAACGCTCCAATGAGCTTTGCGGAGACATCTCGTATTCATTTTAGTTAAACCAATTGTGCCCTGGACAGCGCCAGCTGACGCTGGGACCACCTACAAGATTCGAGTAGCCGGCGGACTGGGATTCAGTGAAAGGTTGGTGCGTCATATTACTTATTGCTGAAACAAAGAGATGAAACACTCGTGAGAGTGTTAGATAAGGGCTCCTGGCAAATTTTTCTGTTCCCTTCTGAGGACTTTCTTACTTATCGTCTCATTGAGCTGATTCTCTATCGCTGTGCTAAACCGCTCTCTCACTCCTGAAATACTCGATTCGCTTCCCGAAGATCATAGCGATGCGATTCAAAGCCGGCGTGATATCCAGAAGTTTAATTTCATTCAGGGAAACCATCGATGGTTTTTGAAGCAGATTCGCCTGCTCCCGAAACTACGATCAGGAGATCATATCGTTGAAATTGGCTCGGGTAACGGGACTCTGGGACGCTACCTCAAGTCTAAGAATTTCATTCCAGATGATGTCGCAGTCACGGGACTCGATCTTGCACCCCGGCCAAAATACTGGCCTGAAGACTGGAATTGGATACAAGGCTGTGCTTTTTCTGAGAGCCATCTTTCTAGACCAGCAACACACGTTCTGGCAAACCTAACACTGCACCACTTCACTGAAGAACAATTGGGTAGTCTCTCGCGTCATATTTCCAAAGAGACACGTGCCGTTCTCGCATCAGAAACGCTTCGCTCGCGAATATCTTTAGCACTGCTCCCTTTGGCCCGACTGATGATGATCAATCATGTCACGCGCCACGACGCTCGTGTGAGTCTCGAAGGCGGCTTCCGCGGCGATGAACTTCCAAAGGCTGTAAGACTGTCGAACTCGGAATGGTTCACCGAAATACGCACCCATCCATTGGGAAGCTATCGTCTCAGAGCGGTGCGAACTCTGGACCAATAAAAAGCGCACACCTCGAAAAGAAGTATGCGCTCATAAATAAGGGAATTAACCGGGCCTTATCAAGAACCGCTCTTGGCAAGCTCCTGAAAGACTGCAAAGCGTGCTACGGACTCGAGACGTTCGAGCTCGGCAGGATCGATGTTTTCATCCGCGTTTTCGATTGCCTCTTGAGCGCGCTTCTTTGCCTCTGCAACTGCAGTCAGATCGATTTCTTCCACGTCGATTGCGGCTTCAGTGAGGATCGCGACGGTATCGCTATGAACTTCTGCAAAGCCTTTGTCTATAGCGAGATGCTCTTGCTTGCCGTCATCATGAGTAACATGAAGTGCCCCACCCTCAATCTCTGTTAATAAAGGAATGTGACCTGAAAGGATACCCATCTGACCTTGAGCGGTGGGTAAGACCACCTGCTCAATGGTTTGATCAAAAGCCACCTTCTCAGGGGTGACGATTCTGAGCGTGAGTGACATGGCTTGTTTACTTTGCTGCCTCGAGCACGCTGTCGATTCCGGCTTTATACGCGAAGTCGTTCTCGGCTACATTGTCGAGCTCACCATCTAGGATCATTTTGAAGCCTTTAACGGTATCTTTTACTGGAACATAGACACCTGGAATCCCCGTGAATACCTCACCCACGAAAAATGGCTGTGAGAGGAATTTTTGGATTTTTCGGGCTCTGAATACGGTCTGCTTATCTTCTGGAGACAGCTCATCCAGGCCAAGAATCGCAATGATGTCCTGAAGGTCTTTGTAGCGCTGAAGAACGGATTGCACGCCTCGTGCCACGTCAAAGTGCTCTTGGCCGACAATTGCTGGATCTAGCGCATTAGAAACTGAAGACAGCGGATCTACCGCGGGGTAAATACCCAACTCCGCAATGGAGCGCTCCAGAACGATCGTCGAATCCAAGTGAGCAAACGTATTCGCTGGAGCAGGGTCAGTTAAATCGTCGGCAGGTACATAAACCGCTTGGAATGAGGTAATGGATCCCTTCTTGGTCGATGTGATGCGTTCCTGTAGGATACCCATTTCCTGTGAGAGCGTGGGTTGATACCCTACCGCAGAGGGTGAACGGCCTAGAAGCGCAGATACCTCAGAACCAGCCTGAGAAAAGCGGAAGATGTTATCGACGAACAGAAGAACGTCTTGGTTCTTCTCGTCGCGGAAATACTCAGCCATAGTAAGGCCAGAAAGCGCAACACGCATACGGGCACCTGGAGGCTCATTCATCTGACCATAAACCAGGGCTACCTTTGACTTTGAAATGTCCTCTTGGTCGATGACACCCGCGTCGCTCATTTCCCAATAGAGGTCGTTACCCTCACGAGAACGTTCTCCAACGCCTGCAAATACTGAGTAACCACCGTGCGCTTTGGCGATGTTGTTGATCAGCTCCATGATGACGACAGTCTTTCCGACTCCGGCACCACCGAAAGCCCCCACCTTACCTCCCTTGATGAAGGGACAAATGAGATCTATGACCTTGATTCCTGTTTCGAGGATTTCAGCCTCAGTGCTTTGATCTACCAATGAAGGAGGATTCCGATGGATACTCCAGCGTTCGTCAGCGTCGCATGGACCGCGTTCATCCACGGTGTCACCAGTCACGTTGAAAATTCTGCCGAGTACCTTCTCGCCGACAGGAACAGAGATAGCAGCTCCCGTATCGACAATATCCATGCCGCGGACAAGACCCTCGGTCGAAGACATAGCGACGGCGCGCACAACGCCTTCTCCCAGGTGTTGCTGTACCTCTAGGACTAATCGATTCTCTTGGCCTGAAAGTGTGTAAGTCACTTCTAGGGCTTGGTAGATATCTGGCACCTGCGACTCGTCGAAGCGGGCGTCCACAACCGCACCGATGACTTGGATTATTTTTCCGACGTTACTCATGGATTTGTTATATATAAATGGGATTATTGCGAAGAGGCGGCGGCGATCTCGAGAATTTCCTGGGTGATCGCAGCCTGGCGGGCTTTGTTATATTGAAGAGTCAGGGTATCTGTAAGCTTAGAAGCATTGTCGGTCGCAGATTTCATCGCAACCATGCGCGCGCTGTGTTCCGAAGCCTTACATTCGAGGAGGATTTGATAAATCTGCTGCCTTACAAATAGGCGGGGAAGCTCGGAGAAGATTGCGTCCACTGTCGGCTCAAACTTCATTTCTCGCTTATCTTCAGGAAGATCTTCAAGTGCACGTGCACCCCCACTCTTTTTCAAGCGTTCTAGCATCTCGTGAATGCTGACGAACGGGGCTATGGTCACGAGTGTCGCCTCTTGTTTGAGTGTATTGATGAAAGCTGGATAGAGCACTTCTACGCTATCGATCACGCCTTCATCAAAATCCTTGAGAAGCATCTCCAATATTGGTCGCACTTCCGAGTAGACGATGTCATCTGAGAGAGTGAAATCAGCTACTATATTACGTTGGGTTCGGGCCATGAACTGACGGCCTTTGCGTCCCACGGAGTAGTAGCGTACATCTCCCTCGTGCGACGAAAGCGTACGGAGGATATTGGAATTGAGCGGACCACACAGGCCCTTATCCGTAGAAAATACGAGGATGCCGCGCGTTTTAACTTCGCGTTCTTCAAACAGCGGGTGATGAAGCTCTTCCGCATAGGGAAGAATCGTCTCCAACATGTTCGCTAAGAGTTGGCTGTAAGAACGACCGGCCGTCGCCGACTGCTGAGCACGCCGCATCTTCGAGGCCGCGACCATCTGCATCGCCTTGGTAATCTGGCGGGTGTTTTTGACCGACTTAATACGTCGGCGAATATCTCTAAGGCTGGCCATGGATTAAGAGTTAGATCTCGTTAATGCCCGAGCTTAAGCCTCGAACGAAGCCTTCCAGTTTGTAACAGCCTTGCGAAGGTTTGCGTCAGTCTCATCGGAAATCGCTTTTTCGGTGCGAATGGTGTCCATGAGCTTGGTTTCCGCCGTCTCAAAGAATTCGCGCAGACTGATCGAGGCTTCAACGACTTTTTCCACGGGAATGCTGTCGAAGAAATCGTTTTGCATCGCCCAAATCAATCCGACCTGGATTTCAACCGAAAGTGGGTTGAATTGCTTCTGCTTAAAGAGCTCCACAACACGCTGACCGCGATCGATCTGAGCCTTCGTCTTGGGGTCGAGGTCTGATCCGAATTGCGCGAAGGCCTGAAGTTCGCGGAATTGCGCCAACTGGAGCTTGATCTTTCCTGCTACCTTTTTAATCGCCTTAATTTGGGCGGCAGACCCCACACGGGAAACTGAAAGCCCTACACTGATCGCGGGTCGGATACCCTTGTTAAACAGATCTGTCTCAAGGAATACCTGCCCGTCGGTAATGGAGATCACATTCGTCGGAATATAAGCTGAAACATCGCCAGCCTGAGTTTCGATAATGGGCAGCGCGGTCAAGGAACCATTTCCGTTATCCTCGTTGACACGAGCAGAGCGCTCAAGGAGGCGGGAATGTAAATAGAAGACATCACCAGGATACGCCTCGCGGCCTGATGGTCGCTTGAGAACAAGAGACATCTGACGATAAGCGACCGCTTGCTTTGACAAATCGTCATAAATAATGAGCGCGTCTTTGCCATTGAACATGAACCACTCGCCCATGGATGCACCAGAGAATGGAGCTAGGTATTGGTTGGCCGGATTGTCTGCTGCTGGCGCGGCAACAATGATCGTAAATTCAAGCGCACCGGCGGCTTCTAGAGCCTTGATGGTGCGAGAAATGTTGGACTGCTTTTGACCTACGGCGACGTAAATAGAGTAAACGGGGCGGAACTCCGGGTCTCCACTGGCGAGTCCGACCCTATTCGCGCGAGCCTGGTTGATGATCGTATCGATCGCTACAGTCGTTTTGCCGGTGGCTCGGTCACCGATGATCAGCTCACGCTGGCCTCGCCCAATAGGCACCATCGCATCGATCGCCATGATGCCCGTTTGAAGAGGCTGGTCTACTGACTTGCGCGGGATAATTCCGGGAGCAATTCGCTCGACTGGATAAGATTCGTCTGAGGCGATGGGGCCCTTCCCGTCGACAGGAGCTCCGAGAGCATCCACGACACGTCCCAGCAGGCCCATGCCTACAGGAACGGAAAGTAGCTTTCCAGTCGCCTTCACTTCGTCGCCTTCACGGACACCTGCGGTATCGCCCATGATAACACAACCCACCGCGTTTTCCTCAAGGTTGAGTGCCAAGCCTGTGAGGCCACCAGGGAATTCGATCATCTCCATGTACATGGCTGATGAGAGTCCGTCTACCTTGGCAACGCCGTCTGCGAGGCTGGTGATCGAGCCTACATTTTTCTTGTCAGCCGCCGTGGTCAGGCTGGCGATTTCCTTTTCAATCTGTTCGACGATGGAGCTCATTATAAAAAATCAATTGTTGGGTAAATGTGAGGTGCGCACTATTTTACTTTGTTTGATAGCGCATTGAGGCGGCCAAGTGCTGAAGCGTCTATGACGTCGTCGCCTACACGCAGGCGAAAACCGGCTAAAAGTGATTTGTTGGTAGTCTGTGACACAAGTAGTGGCCGGTTGTACTGTGCCTCCATGGACTTTTTGATATCGAGCACAACAGCCTCGCTCAGTTCGCTTGCGCTCTCGATGAGAATAGTCTGTTCGCGTTCAGCGCGTTTGATTCGGGCCAAATAGGCACGCACCACTTCGATGTGGTTATTGAGCCCCATATTGCGCAGTGCCTCAAGGGCTCCGCTGACCTTTTCTGCGTCAAGGAGTCCGTCCGTCTTGGAAAGATCCAAAAGCTTCCGGGCTAAATCATCTGGTTTAAAACTGGCCACAATGAGTAAAGATTCTAATTCGAACCGTGAAGGAGTTCAGTCGCTGTGTCATTGTAGCGGCTGCGGTCAGAATCTGTGAGTTCTTTGTCGAGCACCTTAGCTGAAGTCGCCACCACGAGCTGTGCAATCTCCTGCCGTACCTCTGATAGCATTTTCTCACGATCCAATTCGTTAGCCTGCTTGGCAGAGCGGATCATTTCCTCAACTTTGCCAGAAGTCTGTTGCACCTGTTGATCGTAATAAGTCTTCGCTTGGTCGCGTGCCTCTTTGACTATGCCTTGTGCCTCTTCAGATGCCCTTTTCAAAAGCTCTGCCTGTTCACGCTCGGACTCAGCAAGTTTGGACTTCATCTCTTCGGCATACTGAAGACCATCCGCGATCTTCTTCTGGCGCTCGTCCATAGTCGACAATACCGGCTTTATCGCAAACCAGTAGAGCGCTCCGACAACGATAAGAAAATTAATGGCCTGTGCCACGATGATGGCGCCATCAATCCCAAAGGTCCCGAGTAGGTTGTCGCCTTCTGCACCGGCAGCTGCAACAAAAGTCAGAGTTTCGATCATTTTAAAGGGCTTTTCTAGAAATTACTAAAAGTCGGAAAGTAACGAGCGAGGGCTTTTCTAGCCCTCGCCGCGTAATGGATTATCCTTGATAAAGGAATAGAGAGTAGAAAGCGACCGCTTCCGCGAGCGCCATACCGATAATGCTCTGAACCAGGATCGGTGTCGCTGCACCAGGATTGCGTCCAACGGACTCAACGGCCTTCGTGCCGATCAAGCCTACACCGATAGCAGCTGCGAAACAGCCAAGACCAGCAGTGAATCCAGCGCCATCTATTGCCGCGATTGTTTGAATGATGTCTGTCATAATGAGTTTGATTTAGGGTTGTTCTCAACCGCACACGATCGCCGCTTTGTGGCGTCATGATCACGGCCGTGAAATTGAAATTAATGGTGGTCGCCGTCCCCGTGGTTACAGATAAGTCCGATATATACGGCAGTGAGCAGCGTGAATACGAGTGCCTGAACGAGACCGATCAAGACCTCGAGAAAGTAGAAAGGCACAGGTACGATGTATGAGGCTAGGCTAGTCATGTTTGTTAGGAGATTTTCACCCCCAAAAACATTGCCAAAGAGTCGGAAGGATAAAGATACGGTTCTAAAAATCCAGGATACGACCTCGATGATCCCCACAGCGAAGAATATTGGGAAAAGCATGACGTAAATCGCGATTGGCATGGTGGACTTGTCCGCCTTGTTGCCGAACCAATCGAAAAGCAAGACTTTCGGCCCAGCATAGCGCATTACGTAATAAAACCATGAGATCTGAACGACAATGGCTAGTGCCAAGGTCATGTTTAGGTCTGCATTTCCAGGGCGTTGCCAGTATTTCAAGTGGCCTTCTTCATCATAAAGACCGTAAGCGCCAACTCCAGGGAGCATACCACTCCAGTTGTGTAGTAAGATATATATAAACAGGCCGATGAGCAGCCAGAAGACATGTCCCACCATTTGCTTTCCGACAATAGGCTCAACAATACCGCGGATGCCACCAACAAAACCTTCTATGATTGCCTGCCCCTTAGAAGGTATCAATGCCGGCTTTCCGACCAGAATTTTGACGAAAAGAATGATGATCAGGGATATCACCCAACTCGTCACCATAGAGTTAGTGATTGGCAGCCCAAAAAATTCGAAAAGTTTGTAGGGTGACGGACTAACTTCTTCGCCACCGGCGGCGAAGATGACTGAGGGCGCCAAAGAAAAAGCGCCTACCATGGTAGGTAGTCTGAAAGCAGAGAGCATTGTTGGGTTTGAAGGGTTTTCGACTATCGGTGAGACAGCGACAAAATGAGATGGGGTCGTGCCAGCCTGTCGTCAATACATCATTCATAAATATTTCTGAATATGGAAGATTTTGGATGTCCAGAATTAGATATTCTTATGGATTGGGTGTTTCAACTGGGCTGGAATGAGTGCCCTGAGATATTCGAGGGGCGCTATTCTGATCTTTAGAGTTGCCCTGTTTGATGTAAGTTTCACCGTAATTTTCGCGCTCCCCCCTGGAGATCGGAAAAATTGATATATGGCAAGAAACGTCGCTACACTGGAGTTCCACAATCGGCTCCTGACCTTTCAACTTTTCACCGACGCTCTTGTTGCTTTCGCGGGCTTGGCGATCGGCTATTTTGTGCGTTTCGATACGCCGATCAGGCAGATTGGTAAGCAAGTATCGGAGGGGCCTGGATTAGTAAACTATCTGCCACTGATGCTCTTTGGTGCTCTATTGCTCGTGTTTTCATTTGCGTTCCTGGGTCTCTACAACTGGAGAAATTTCCTGAGACTGCGCCGCACGCTCCCTATCATTTTTAAGGGAACCATATTTTGGTTTTTTGTTTTTGTTTTCTTCTCTCTTTTCCTGAAATTCGATCCGGCAATTTCGCGGATTTATGCGGCTTGCTGTTTATTGACGTGTCTCGGCGTCATGACCCTCTGGAGAGTCGGCTTATACCGTGTCATCTCCAAAATTGACTGGAAGATCCGCCTGAACCAACGGGTGGCCATTTTGGGCTGGAATGACGAAGCTTCCAAGCTTGCCGATCAGGTTCACAAGGATGAAACCCATCCCTATGAGATCGCGGGCGTCATCATGAGCACGGTGCAATCTGAGACGAACACCCGCTGCTTATTTCCGGTCTTAGGCGACATGCATGACCTGGAGCATATTCTCAGGGAAAATGAAATCGACATTCTCATAAACACAGATCTGGACCTCCAGCGGAGTGAATTGATCAATGTGGTGCACACCTGCGAACGGTCTTATGTGGACCTCAAGCTGAATCCTTCCATCTTCCAAGTCTTTGTCTCAAATCTATACCTTGAGACTGTGTCTGGTGTTCCAGTGATCGGATTGGAAACGCCGCGAATAAACAAAATCTGGCACCAGATGGGAAAGCGCATTGTCGACATCTGCGGCGGGTTGTTTGGTCTGATCATTTTCGCTCCAGCGATCGCTGCTTTTGCATATCTCATAAAAAAACAGGATTCTGCGGGTCCTGTCTTTTTTAAACAGACCCGCATTGGCAAAAACGGCATGCCTTTCACTATCTATAAACTCGGCTCGATGAAGGTGAATGCAGAGGCCGAAACGGGCGCGGTGTGGGCGATAAAGGATGACCCGCGCCGTTTGCCCATTGGACGTTTTATGCGGGAATGGAATATCGACGAGTTACCTCAATTTTGGAACGTCTTAAAGGGTGACATGAGTCTGGTAGGTCCCCGGCCAGAAAGACCCGAATTGATCGAGAAGTTCGAACGTGAGATAGATCACTACAATCCACGACACACGGTTAAGCCGGGGATGACGGGCTGGGCTCAGGTGAATGGATTGCGCGGAGATACCAGCCTGACTGAACGTATAAGGTATGACCTTTACTATATCGAAAATTGGTCACTCTATTTTGATTTTCAGATCATGGTCATGACATTTTTTACTCGGGATAATGCCTACTAGATCATTCACTTTATCTCATGCCCAATCTCCTTATCCAAGGCGGACAGCCTCTCAATGGCACGATACGCCCGCACGGCAATAAGAACGCCGCTCTGCCCACACTCTGCGCCTCTTTGCTGACCGATGAGCTGGTTGTCTTAGACAATATTCCACACATCACAGATGTGGAGAAACTTGTTAGTTACTTCAAGGACATGGGCTCTAAGGTATATTGGGATAAAGGAGCGAAGCGCATTGAGCTCAGTCACCGAGATTTCGGAAAAGCTGGCAACGCTGCGTTACCGGTGGGCATGCGCTCTTCAGTTTTATTATTTGCTCCGCTGCTTCACCGCATTGGCCAGGTGCCTCTCGCAGTAAATGCAAAAGGGTGTGCACTCGGCGTGCGCGAGCTAGATCCGCATATAGAAATCATGCATCATTTCGGAGCCGAAATGATCCAGAGCGCTTCGGCGATCGATCTTAAAATCGCAAAGCCTATGCAAGGCTGTCGGCACTGGGCAGACTACATGTCAGTTACTGCTACTGAGAATTTCGTGATGGCTGCTGTATTGGCAAAAGGGAATTCCATTCTTCTCAATGCCGCCAGCGAACCCCACGTCCAGGACGTGTGCCGTTTTCTGGTTCAGCTGGGAGCAAAAATTAGCGGTATTGGCACCAGTCGTATTGAGATTGAAGGAGTAGACTCTCTGTCTAGCGGGGCCTTTCAGATCTCTTCCGATTTCCATGAGGTCGTGACATTCCTTGCTCTCGGAGCCATGACAGATGGTCACGTTGAGGTACATGACGTGCAAACCGAACATTTTGACCTCATTATTCGTAGTTTTGCCAAGCTGGGCGTGAGTGTAGAAAACGATGGCGAAACCCTTTCTGTCTTTCCGGGCCAAACTCGCGTTATCCAAAAGCCGCTTACTTCAAATATTTTACCAAAAATTGAGGCCGCTCCCTGGCCCTACTTTCCCGTCGATTTGTTGCCATTGATGATCGCCTTATCGGTTAGAGCTCAAGGGGAGGTTCAGTTTTGGAACAAGGTCTACGAAAATGGGTTTTCCTGGATTCCGGAACTGACTAAATTCGGAGCGCACGTAGTAACCTCCGATCCACACCGAATCGTCGTATTTGGAAACCGCCCGCTGCGCCCTGCCACGGTTGAGGCGCCCTATATTATCCGAGCCGCCGTGGCGCTTTATATGGTGGCCGCAACCATCGAAGGCGAGAGCCGTGTCATCCATGCCGACCCGATTCGTCGTGCCCATCCAGGCTTCGTAGAGAATCTTCAAAGGTTGGGTGCAGTTGTTCACTGGGATTGATGCATTAAGGCTGCCAGGTATTCTCTTTAGACATGGACAACGACCTCCCCACAGGGACTGATTTTTTGCAACAATCTGCCCAATCGCCATCACATCAAGATGCTGCGCTCAGACCTCTTTCGTTTTCTGACTTTCGTGGGCAACCACGCACAGTGGAGCGACTTGAAATAATGGTCGGCGCTGCGTCTCAGAGAAACGAAGCACTCAACCACATCCTGCTCAGCGGACCTCCTGGGTTGGGCAAAACTACCCTAGCCCACATTCTCGGATCTGAACTCGGCGTCACAGTCCGTGTTACCGCAGGACCCGTTTTGGAAAAACCAGGGGATTTAGCGGGACTGCTTACAAACCTCGAAGAGCGCGATATCCTCTTTGTCGATGAAATACACCGCATGCCCAAAACAGTGGAGGAATATCTCTACTCTGCGATGGAAGACTTCTGCATCGA
Source organism: Opitutales bacterium (assembly GCA_013215165.1). Taxonomy (NCBI): domain Bacteria; kingdom Pseudomonadati; phylum Verrucomicrobiota; class Opitutia; order Opitutales; species Opitutales bacterium. The sequence goes on from JABSRG010000008.1 coordinate 53,090, forward strand.
TATCATGATCGATCAAGGGCCCAACGCGCGCAGTGTACGGCTCAATGTGCCTCGTTTTACTCTGGTTGGAGCCACCACGCGCGTCGGAATGTTGACAGCTCCTTTGCGCAGTCGTTTCACCCTGCAAACACGCCTCAATTATTACCAGCGCGAAGACCTGATACGCATTGTGAATCGGAGCTGCAAGCTGCTTGGAGTGACTGTTGAGCCTGAAGGAGCTGAGGAAATCGCCCAGCGTGCTCGTGGCACTCCCCGCATCACAAATAACCTCGTGAATTTTGTCCGCGATTTTGCCCAGCAACGAGCCGATGGGGTGATCACTAAACAAATTGCCGCAGACGCCCTGGAGTTATTGGACATTGACCAAAACGGACTCGATGAACTGGACAAGCGCATTTTGTCCACCCTAGCCAACCATTATAAAGGTGGGCCGGCTGGTTTAGCGACAATTGCTGTGGCGGTCGGTGAAGAGACCGATACCATCGAGGACGTTCATGAGCCTTACTTAATTCAAGAAGGCTACTTGCAAAGGACGCCGCAAGGTCGGGTGCTCACTCCGAAGGCTTGGCAGTTGGTCGGCCTAGACCCAGAAGCCGGCAGCGAACAAACCAATCTTTTTTAAAGGAGATTAGCATCGCTTCAGATGCATTAGGTACCCGGATACTCTACCGTTTTATTTGCGCCCTTGCGGACCGAATACATAGTTAACTGTTTCCGTTTTTTTCACGTAACCTCATTCACTTGTCTACGCCCAGTTCAGAAGTCGATATCGCCCGGATGCGTCGTCACGCACGTATTCGCAGTGTGAAGCGCGTCCTGCGTTATCTCCCCCGCCGTGCGTCGTTACAACGTTATCCTGTCCTTAAATGGTTCCACAAATCAGCCAGAAAGCGCGACTACCTCTGGTCCTTTCGCACGCTTTATGTTCAGCGGGCCCTCTTCTATGGCTGCATTATCGCATTTTTGCCGATCATGGGTATTCAAATCTTTTTGGCTTCATTACTGGCATTGCGGATTAAGGCAAATCTAGCGGTTATCGTCGCACTTCAGTGGATCTCGAATCCGGGAACGGTCGTTCCGCTTTACTTAGCTAAATTCAAAATCGGCAGCTGGATACTCGCGCCTATCTCTGATTCGAAAAAAGATGCTGCCAGTGTCGACGAATTCGCAGCGGCAGCGACGTCAACAGATCAGCTTATAAATTTCTATAAATCAACTAGTTGGGATCAGATTGGGCATGTCCTGGGTTCAACTTTTTTGGGTGGCCTCATTCTAGGCCTGTTCTTCGCGATCCTGTCCACGACTATTTTCACGACCATTGTAAATCGGACCACTGGTCGGCTTTATGCAGATAAACGGTCTCCATGTGAGAGCCGAACTATGTCGGAAGACCAGGATTAGAAAAGGTCAGCAATTTCTGGAACGACCTTTTCTCTCCGTCCACTTACCATTCGGGCAAAATAGGGATCCACTTCACCGACTAAATCGGGTTCCTCCTCGATATCTGGATCGTCCTCAAACATTGGATCCGCCATATCAAATGCTAGAGATGCACGCCGAGCGACCGGCTCCAAAATGAGCGCAGGATTATCAAAACCCTTTTTCTTAACTGGAAAGAAAAGACAGGGTAAATGCTGTTTTTTATAACGATCTTCTATTTCCTGAATTTGCTTACCGGGTATACCATCGCGGCGGGACAGCATCACGCAGTCAGAAAAATGCACACACGCATCGAGCCACTTTTCAAGCTCCTTGGTATGGGCGACCGCTCGCCTACAATCGATCCATGTAAAGATACGGCCAATCCTAAATTGCATGCGTTCCGCAAATCCGACGATCGCTTCGAGTTGGTCTACAGGATTGCGCAACGGCTCTGTGATTAAAAATATCCGGTCGCGTGCACTTCCCGCTCCGGCAGATAGAGCGTTGCATTGGATTACCCCATCGTCCCAGGACCATGGCACCAATTGGACCGCATGCGAAGCATCGAGACTACGTGCCGCTTCGGTCACCCCATCAGCACGAGACATCAGTACGACATTTGATCCAACGTCCGTGGGATCATTCTCAATCAAATCCAATAGCCCAGCACGCCGCCCCGAATCGGGTATACCCAATATAACGAATAGCCATGGACGATTAAAATCCGGATTCATCAATCCGCTTTTGAAGCTGGAAATGTTCTGCACTGAGCCTGGAAACGCATCCAGTGATCAATGACCACCAGTGCCGCCATGCTCTCCACGATCGGCACTGCACGTGGGACCACACACGGATCGTGTCGCCCCTTACCTTCGATCTCTACCGCTTGACCAGACTCATCGACCGTCTGCTGCGCTGAACGCACGGTAGCGGTAGGTTTGAAAGCTACCCGAAAGTGTAAGTCTTCCCCATTTGATATACCGCCTTGGACCCCACCTGAACGATTTGTCTGTGTACCCACCTGACCGTCCTCCTTCGTTACAAATACATCATTGTGCTGCAAACCCGTGAGGCGCGTTCCCTCGAAGCCGGAGCCCACCTCAAAGCCCTTTGTCGCTGGCAGCGATAACATCGCCTTGGCCAAATCAGCCTCCAAACGATCAAAAACCGGTTCACCCAACCCAACAGGAAGTCCACGAAGCCGGCATTCGATACGACCACCCACACTATTTCCCTGGTTTCGCATCTCTTTTATGCGCTCGATCATCTGATCTGCCACGGATGCATCGGGGCAACGGACTGGAGTGGCTTCCACTGACTCAAGAGAGGGAAAACTCAGGTTGGGATCCGCGTCAATGTCGTGGATGCTCGACACAAAGGCGCGTATTTCTACGCCAGCCACATTCAAGATCTTCTTTGCCAGGGCGCCTGCTGCCACCCTTCCAATTGTCTCTCGAGCTGAAGAGCGCCCTCCTCCCTCGGGATTGCGGATCCCATATTTAGTCTGGTAAGTGAAATCTGCATGGCTTGGACGAAACTTGTCTCGCATTTCATCATAGGCAGAGGGGTTGTGGTCCTTATTGCCAACAAACATAGCTATGGGTGTCCCCAATGTCCGGTCCTCGTAAATTCCCGACAAGATGGACACTGCATCCGCCTCCTTGCGTGGAGTCGAAATCCTGCTCTGACCTGGCTTCCGCCGATCGAGCTCCATTTGAATTTCTTCAGGTGTGATCGCGATTCCCGGCGGACAGCCGTCGATGACGACCCCCACTCCCCCTCCATGGCTTTCCCCAAAGGTTGAAATGCGAAATAGCTTACCAAATACGTTTCCCATAAATCAGTAGATTCGTTCGAAAGCCTTCCAACATTCGCCCCCCTCACTCAGGGTCAATGTTTTAGACGTCAGCAAAACTAGGCTTCACACGGAGCAAACCCGCAGATTAATTACAATTGACCAAGATTTTGCCGACCTAGAAGACAGTCTTAACCTTATTCGAATCCACTTCCACGTGTTTGCCCTTTCTGACGACAGGATCGCCATTTTCAGTGACGTGCATTCCAATGTTTATGCCCTGAAAGCAGTATTGGAAGATGCGTTCCTACTGGATATTGAACGCCATATTTGTTTGGGAGACATCGTTGGCTATGGGGCGCACCCGTCGGAGTGCCTCGAAATGATTCGCGAGTTGGAGTGCCCGGTCGTTCAGGGAAATCACGACTACATGGCTGCAGAGAGCGTGCCCGACACTGACCTGATGACAGGCGCTTCGGCCGGAGCCGTTTTCTCGAAAGAAGCTCTCAATGAAGAGCAACTCGGCTATCTACGGGACTTGCCACGCAAACGGGTCATCGGTGATGCTACTTACTCGCACGCGTCCCTTGAAGAGCCAGAACAGTGGGGCTACGTGTTTTCAACAATTGCTGCTGAAGGCCACCTTCAATCGATTGACACCCCCGTTTCGTTCATGGGTCACACCCACGTCCCTGTGTGTTACAGCCTCTCGGAACTGGATATTGGAGAGACGTTCTTAAATTGGGAAAACGTTATAGAATCCTCCCTCATTGATGGTATCCAAATCGATCATGATACGCCCTCGATGATTAACGTTGGATCGGTAGGACAACCCCGCGATGGCGACCCAAGAGCAAGCTATGTTATTTACTCACCATCACAAAAGATGGCCCTACTCCGTCGCGTTATCTATGACGTTCAAGCTGCCCAAAAAGCCATCCTAGATGTAAAGCTTCCCCTCTTCTCCGCGCAAAGGCTCGAAATCGGAGAATAGCAGCTTTGAGCAATCATGGAGTAGGCCCATGATGAATTTGTTCGCCAACATATCTAGGCCTAACGAGATTTGAGTGATGGCTTTAGGGCTGACTCCATACTATCTCCTAAAAAACACGAATTCCTGGACAGATACTAGGATGAATGACTGTTCAGTTTTTGCATGAGTTCAAGTAAGCAAGAAATCGGCTTCCTCACGATGGCCTTTGGGAGACCTAAGTATATCAAACAAGCCGAAGATCTCGCGCGCTCACTCAGAGCTAATATGCCAGGCTATCGCATCGCACTCATTACTGATCAAGAAGCCTATTCAAACGAACTCTTCGATCAGGTCATACCGCTCAAGGCAGATCACGGCAAAGGAGTTGTCCAAAAACTCTTTCTCTACGACTACTCTCCCTTCGAAGAGACCCTCTTTATCGATGCCGATAGCATCTGCCTCAAACCCTTCGATGACGAGCTAGACGCTATCCGTAAATACGGATTTTCACCAATTTGGTCTGGATTTCGTCACCCAGGTCAAAAGGACCCCTACCTTGAAGACCTCTCTTTCACCCTGAGCCAGGTAGGCATCAAACGCATGCCTAAGTTTAACGGCGGAGTATACTACTTTGATCGCGGCCCATTCGCCCAGTCGGTCGTGGAAAAGGCCCACCAAATATATCAAGATCGCGCTGCCTTAAAAATCCGTAATTTCGATTCTGCAGGGCCAAACGACGAGACAATTTATGGCCTTGCCCTAGAAAGTACCGGTCGCCAGGCCTATCATGCCTGGGGAAAATTCATGAAGACACCTCTAAGTGCGATCACACGGATAAAAGTCGATCCGAAGCGACAAATCTGCGAGTTCTCCAACAAATACGCGCACCAGACCCCCGCGATTCTCCACTTCGCAGGCCCGTCAGTCAGAAGCCTCGAATACAAATTCTGTATTTGGTATTTCAATAAAAAGCCAGGAACAACCGTCTATAACACTGTGCTCGGGCTCCTAACCCTCTGGCAATACCTCACCTTCTATCCAATATCGAAAATTAATAGCATCGGGTTCGCGATTTACGAAAACACACGCGGCAAAAATCAAAGTTCACAAGCCTAAACTGAATACGTTTTTATGCCAAAAGACTAATTGCCCTCATTTTCGGAGGAAGTCCGGTCACTGACTTTGAGCAATTTGTTTAAATTCAGTGTTTTGCCCGAATCATCGATAATTCGAGAAAACGTAACACGCGCGGTGTCAAATGGCTTTTCCGCAGGAAATGAGAAACTAATGACAGCCTCCTCCCCGGATTCAATCGGCTCAATCTCATCATCGGCCCGCTCGGCCCCACCTCCAAATAACCACTCTGAATGATTTCCCACGACCTTACCTTCAGTGTCCATCAAGAACACCCAGACACGGGCGCTCGAAATCGTGGTATCCGATTTATTTGTCATTTCCAAATCGATCGAAGCCCGGCCTCCACTCCAACTATAAGCGTTCACATCAACCAGGACCTCCGCAGCCGACTGGTTCGAAAAGCCAAGGAAACTAGAGACAGCTACTAAAACAAAAAAGAAACGCGATTTTATCATATTCTAAAGGGCTTGGCACTGCCGGAAGCTAAGTCAATCACACACTACACAGCCTATCTGGAAATGACGGTGTTCGCGGGGGACGTGACATTGGCTCGAGGGCGTATTTTGCTGCAAGTATTGCGGCAATTAAGGCGTATCGTCCGTCTGAGTTTCAACGAGAATATCCCATTCGATGGGGAATTGCTTAAACGTTGAGCTGGACAGCTTATAAGCTATTGAATCTATAGCCGGGCCGATTCCAGTCATCACTAAATAAGCGTCGCCTGCTGGTTTTGTCTCGGGCTCATTCTCCCCTACTCCTTCATCAGATGGCTCTGGGCCCTCCTCGAAGACTTCGGGCAGAAGTATTTGTTCGGGGCGGCGGCCTACTCTGTAAACTACCTCCTTTCCGGAGTCATATACTAAAGTTATTTCATGGGCATAGACCATGGCTTCTTCGACCGCTGGATCATCGATGGCTGTGGCTGAATCAACGCGCGGATCCAACATGGCATCAATTGCTCGTCTCACCTGCTCCTGATCCAATGCCTGCCCTTCCGGCAGGCTCGTTGCTGCGCTGTAATGATTGGTAGCGTCGTCACGAGTGAGTTCGATCTGGTATCCGTTGAGGTATTTGAGCGTGACCGTCTTCAGGCCGCCGACTTCGAGGCCCAGCGGCGTTTTGTCCGCCCAGGCCAGTGGATAAAATTCCAACGCTGGTGAACGATCTACAAGGAGCGCTTTAGGTGATTGCGATGTCTTGGCAAAGACGCCTCCGGTCTCCCCCGGCCGGCCAAATGCGACGCGTCCCAATTCAAGACCGTCCAAGTCTCTGAACACGATGAGCTCATCACCCAAATCCAGCGCGGCCATCCGCTCTGGATTTTCCGTTACTGCCCGAATCACCTTTAATTCTCCTAGCTCGGTGACGAGACGACGCAGGCGGGTGAACTCAATGGGGAGACGATAGTATTCCTCAATCATCCACTGATTACCTTGAAGCATTAATGTAACCGAGGCCACATCTGCCCCATCGAATAACTCTATAGAGCGCGCTGCATTCAAGGTGTCCCCGGACACGAGTGCAGTGCCGATAATGGGATCTACTGTGTAACTCTTTCCTTGTTGTCGGACAAACCACATTCCGATGGTGAAAAGACCCAAAGCTGCGACGGCAATAGCTAGATGCTTCAGTTTCATACCTGATTGTCTTACAATTATTTGCGTTTCCCGCGCTGGACGAAAAAGGCGATTCCAAAGAGAATAATGATTACGGGCGAAACGATCATATTAAACGCGGCAAGGGTGATTTCCGTGGCTTCAATGTCTTCACGCATGGTCTTACGAATTTCTCGAAGGCGCTGACGAAAATCCGCCTCGTTGTTGCGCAAGTCTTCAATCGCATCGAGCACTTCAGGAGATGCGACGAGGATGCCCTGGGAGTCTTGCTGTTGTTGAAGTTCACGGAGTTGACGCGAGGTCTCTGCAATCTGAGCCTCCACCTCAATTTGAGCATTGCGGAAGCTTTCTTGGGCTGCGCGTTCCATCGCCTCGATTCGGTCAAATGTGCGGAATATGCTGCCTTTACCTCGGATATTTAGCAGTGCTTCACTGCCGGCGAGCGAATCGATGAGGTTCGCAAAAAATGCCAGATTATCATTATAGGGTCGGTAGGACTCCGCGCCAAAGAGATTCACTCGCTGAACAGCGAATTCGTCAAAGATGAAGTCGGTGTCTGAGAGCACCACAATCCGGCTTGTTTCAGCAGATTCGCTCAAAAAACTGTTCGTTTCCCCTCCGCCTTCAAGCAATGAGTTTTGAAGTGCCTCGATCAGTTGTTCACCCTCATCTTTTTCCTCCTCGGGCTTCGGAGGAGATCCGTCCGGGAAGGCAGTCTGAAACTTACCCGTCATCACTCCAGCGAGGGTGCGCTCGATAGAATCGGGCAATATCTGATCCATCAGTTGATCCGGTGGTAAGAAGCTGAGTGAGCCATTAATCATTTCTCCACTGCGTTTGGATGTGTGGAGCAAGCGCTCAAACTGAACATTCGGTCGCGGCGAAACACTTAGGCTACCGGGCTCGATCAACCAGATAGAATTGAGTTGGGCCATCACGGGGTTTTCGCTGTCGAAAGACTCGAGCGCGACATAGGTAGGATTCAGCAATGGTGCACTGGAATTCTGGGAGAAAACCTGAAGCGCGTTATCGAGATCTCCAACAACTTTCTGTGGGTCAAAGCTGATACCGTAGCCGGAAAGTAAATTATCCAAATCACTAGAACTGACCTGTGACGGCGGCCCTCCAAACATACCGCCACTTTGCTGGGCGCTCTGCATACGTCTCACAGTCGAAGACGGATCGATAGCAAAGAGCACAGGTTTTCCAGAAAGAACAAATTGATCAATAGCGAACAGCATGTAAGGCTCCATCTTGGGAGGATGGATTACAGCCAAAATATCTATAGATTCCAGTGAAGCCTCATCCCTGTGATCCAAGAAACTCACATCATAGGTTCGCCTCAACTCATCCACAACCAGCCAGGGCGGAACACCTTGAGTCGGCTGTCCGGGTATCATTGACGGCATGGTGGCTCCATCCATATCAAGTGCTGTAATAATACCGAGCCTAGGCCGCGTCAGGAGTGTGGTTTCGTAGATTAGACGTGAAATATCATACTCCATGAAGGGCTCACGCTCCGGCTGGAAAAATGGAATGAGTGTCTCTTTCTCAGCCTGAACGACATGCAATCCGAGAAACAGGGGCGCTCCGTTGGGCAGCGGCTGGCGAGTCAAGCCGGCCCGGATGGCGTTTTCTTCATCTGCTGTGTCAGGACGGGGATCTATTGATATGAGCCGGACTAAATAGCCTCCAGCACGGTCGTATTGCTCCAAGAGGTCTTCCGCGCGTTCGGCGAAGTTTTTGAAGCTCACCGGCACGCCGTCAGCCGACGATGAATAATAGAAAGTGAGCTCTATCGGTTCCTCCAACTCATTCAGTAATGCGTTTGTGCCTGGAGACAGGCTATAAAGCTTGCCAGAGGTCATATCGATCTGACCGGGCAGCAGATTACCAACAATGTTTATAAGAATTAAAGCCGCCACTAGAAGAAGGACGGCCGAAAGAGTCTGTGTAGATTTCATCAGATTATCCCTGGGCTAGCGTTTCAGGACGTAGAGGTTGAGACTCAGACAAAAGGCTGCCAGTGAGACGAAAAAAGTAACGTTCCCGACCGTGATGAGGCCTTTGAACATCGCCTCGAAATTGTAAACAAAACTAAAGCGAGCGATCGCATCGACAAGTAGCACCGGAAGGCTCAAGTTTTCCAAGAAATCATTGAATGGGCCAAATCCCAGAAGGACCAATACCAGGCAGACGGATACACTCACAACAAAGGCAATAACCTGATTTTCAGTAAGCGCTGAGGCCAGTGAACAAATGCCTAAATAGGCACCCGCCATAAGTAAGGCACCAAAATAGCCGCTCAGCATAGGACCCAGATCTGGATCCCCAAGATACATTACCGTCAACGGCATCGGTAGGGTCAATGCCAGCGCCAATGCTACAAACACCCATGCCGCGAGGAATTTACCCATCACCGCGTCAAATAGACTGATGGGTAGCGTCAGCAAAAGCTCCCAAGTCCCCGAGCGTTTCTCTTCAGACCAGAGACGCATACCGACGGCAGGAATGAGAAAAAGAAAAACCCAAGGTAAGAAAGTGAAAAATCTATTGAGCGACGCGTCGTTCCCTTCAAAGAATCGTCCCACAAACCAGGGTAAGCCGATGGATGCGAGGATGAAAGCGACAAGAAAAACGTATGCAACTGGCGTCCTGAAGTAGCCGAAAAATTCGCGAGCAAAAATGGTACGAAGTCCGTTCATAGCAATTGAGTATTAACGCTTAGGCTGCTCGCTGTGTGAGCGCACGGAAGACATCTTCAAGTCGTACCTCTTCGCGTTCTACAGCATCTAGTTTCAAGTTTTTTTCTGAGGCCATTGAGAGCACCACAGGTCTGAGATCGACTTGATCCCTAGGTTCCAGTGTCAGGAGATTGGGTTCAGAACGCTCTACCTTTAGCACGTTGTCTCCTCCGTTTAACGCGTCAGCCAATTGTCCAATTGCATCACTCTCTCCCGTCACAGACAGGCAATTGTAGCGTGGATGGCGTTTAAGGAGATCATCGGGACGCTCGTCGACGAGCATTCTGCCACGGTTAATAATGATCACCCGATTGCACATAGCAGACACCTCTTCCAAAATATGTGTGGACAGGATGATAGCCTTGTCCTGAGCCATGCTTGCGATAAACGACCGCACCTCATCTTTTTGATTCGGGTCAAGGCCATCAGTTGGTTCGTCCATGATAAGGCAGCTGGGGTCGTGGAGAATCGCCTGGGCGAGGCCGACGCGCTGTCGAAAGCCCTTACTGAGGGTGTCCATGGTCTGCCCCATCACTGAGTGGAGATTACAGGATTCCACAGCTCTATGAATGCAGTGGACACTCACAGACGAGTCCATGCCGCGAATACGAGCTATAAAACTCAGGAATTCTCGCACGGTCATTTCTTGGTAAAGCGGTCCAACCTCGGGCAGATAACCGAGAGAGGTCCGCGCGGCGCGCGGCTCTTCAAAGACATCATGACCGTTGATGCATGCCGTGCCCGCTGTCGCAGAAAGAAAACCGGTGAGCATCTTCATTGTGGTGGATTTTCCCGCACCATTGGGTCCCAAGAAGCCAAGAATATCGCCTGGCTCCACTGTGAATGTCACGTCGTCAACCGCCCGAAACGGACCGTAATCCTTAGCTAGGTGTTTAGCCTCAATCATTGCAAAACTGTCGGGGTAATATGCATTGGGTTTTGATCGCACTTAAGGCGAGTGAAAACAGCTACTCGGATAACTTGTTTCGCTAAAATTCAAGGGAAAACCGAATCATTCGTGTAATCCGCAGCAGAATCTTCGAAGTGTAAAAATAATCTAGTAAATGATTATTAATTATTGTTAATCAATGCCTTATAAAGATGATAAGTCGAATAAAATATTGATTTTCTTTAGCATTTTTTCAGGATTTTTTCTAATCGAGCACACCCCCTGCTAAATTTTAATCATGAGCAAGCAATACGGAGATTTAAATCAAAAGATTAAAGCATTACGCGGCATCAGCCAGATCCAACGAACTTGGGCTGACGTCGCTTATTTAATGAGCGAGCAAGATCGCAAACAGTACTTGCTGATGTTGGACACAGCCAAATTTTTTATGATGCGTAACGATTTCGCGCGTGTGAATCGCGAGTATCGTGTCATCCACGACTACCTTCAGACTATCCAAACGCGCGAAGAGGGCCGTAAATAATTCTCCACAGCCAGTCCCACTTTGATTGGTGAGGGCGAGTCCATGATGGGCTCGCCTTTTTTGTTTATGCAGTTCGTGGATTTTCAGGAATCAAGCCGCGTAACACCTCTATATTTGATCTTTTCCTCGGAATCGGTCTGATCGGATAAATGATATCTGAGATCGACAGTGGACAATGGGGGATTCTGATCTTGGGAGCCCTTTTGGTCGGCCTAGCTAAAGGCGGGATACCGGGTGTGGGCAACCTGACCGTCGCTATCTTCGCTATGATATTTCCGGCACGGTTATCTGCGGGGATTTTGTTACCTACCCTCATTTGCTCAGATATTGTTGCGGTGCTTGTTTATCGAAAACACGCGGCGTGGGATCATATGGGCAAACTCGTTCCTTGGACTGCCGCGGGTATAGCTGTTGGTTATTTCATGTTGGACAAAATATCAGATACTCACGTCCAACTCATTATCGCGCTCATTCTCATGGGGATGACCGCCGTTCATTTCTACAGGAAATCCAAAGTCGCCGAAGCGAAAGCTAGCGGCATCGCAGACCCCTTCCCACACTCCCTGCCATTTGTAGCAACAACCGGAGTCCTGGCTGGGTTTGCGACGATGGTCGCCAATGCTGCTGGGCCTGTTGCCTCGCTTTATCTTCTCGCAGTGGGTCTCCCAAAATACGCATTTATCGGCACGATGGCGTGGTTTTGGTTTCTGGCCAATGTGATCAAAGTCCCTCTCCAGATCAGCCTGGGTAACATCGACACGGATACCATCCAAGTTAGCCTGTTGCTGGGGATTCCAGCTGCCCTCGGAGCACTGATTGCTCCAAAGATCGTGCGATTTATCAAACAAGATCTGTTTGAGGTCTTGGTCTGGTTCTTCATTATTCTAGCGGGCTTACGCCTTCTTTACTCAGGGATCACACAGCTTATATAGTCATGGCCCGCTCGAATCCACGTAAACTCTGGGCGGCCCACCTTGCCGGCAATGGCAAGTCGACGGGAAATAGCGCTACCACGCAGCACCCATCTATCCGGCTCGGAGAAGCTTTTTCAGGCACAGTCTTGGGCGTCGACCCGAGCTTACGTGGCACCGGCCTCAGCCTGATTCGAGTGAAATCAGGCGCGGCGCCTGAATACTTGTTATCGCAAACGGTGAAGGTGAAACCCAAAGAAAGCATGCAGACATGCCTCTATGAGATCGCGACCGCCATTCACGCTATTACAGATCAGTTCAAGGTCGATCATGCGGCAGTCGAGCAAACGATTTATGTGCAAAACTTTCAAACTGCACAAATTCTCGGGACCGCACGTGGGGCGGCCCTCACTGCTCTAGCGCTACGTCATATTCAGATTTTCGAATACGCTCCCCTCCGTATCAAGCAAGCTGTCTCAGGCCATGGGCGCGCCTCAAAAGAACAAGTTATAAAATCGGTTCAGCAAATCTTACGACTTACGGTTCCGCTGCCATCTGACGAAGCTGACGCCACTGGAGCTGCGCTTTGCCACGCTTTCACCCATCGCGACTAAACATTTTTGTCTAAAGCCGTATCCATCTCCATGGGTTTGAATGTGATTTACCAATCAGCCCGTGATCAAAACATCTCCACAAATGGAGCTAAATAGGCCGAAAAGAATGGCCCAAGCCAGACGAAATGAAGCCATCCTCCCAGGGCTAGCATAGGACCAAAGGGGACTGCGAGACTCAGGCCGACGCCTGCTTCGGGCATAGCCTCCGGATCATTTGGACCGACGTCTTCTTCTCTGGCACCACTAGGAACTTCTTCCTCAGCGTTTTGTTCTACAGAGCCTCGGAAACGCGCGGCGATCATGAATGGAATTAGTAGGATAGTGCCTATGGTCGCGCCCCCGAAGATTCCAAAAACCGCACCTTGCCAACCACAGAATGCACCGATGCAGCCCATAAACATGACATCCCCCTCGCCCATCGCCTCTTTGCCAAGAGCAATCTCAGCGAGTAACCTAATCCAATAAATAATGGCGCTTCCGACAAGCACACCAATCACGGAGAACACACCGCCCTTTAACATACCGACGATCCCCGTCTCCTCCACGCCATGGAGTGATGGACAGGCAATCGACAACAAAACGCCGAGAAACATCCCACCGATCGAAAAACGCAGAGGAATGATCATGTGGTCCAGGTCGATGAAAGTCGTCGCGATAAGAATCGAAGCAAAAAGCATCCCGATCCCCGCGATTAAGGGAGGATGCGCCAGCCAGCTCCAAAGGAAAAACAGGCCGGTCAATAGCTCGATCGCTGGATACCGGATGCTAAATTTAGCGTGACAACAGGCAGCCCTTCCTCGCAAGAGCACCCAACTCAGGATGGGTATGTTGTGGTACCACTTGATGGGTGTCCCGCAGCTTCCACAGCGTGACCCTGGTGTAACCACCGACAACCCAGCAGGAATGCGATAGATGCATACATTCAAAAAGCTTCCGACAATTGCACCCAAACCAAATGCTACCAGCGCGAAGAACCAGGGTGCTTCAGCCTGGATGAACTCAAAATTCTCGATCAGATTCATACCTTATAGTTGAGTAAAGCAGTCCGCATGACTGCTGCCGGAACATCGAACTGTGTCCAAATTTCCAGAGCACGCGCACCTTGATAGACCAACATGTCCAAACCATTAGCTACACGCATTCCCACTGCCTGAGCGGCTTGCATAGAAATCGTTACGGACGGATTATAGATCATGTCGAAGAGAACGGCGCTTTCATCAAAACATTCAAACGATAGAGGCAGCTCGTCTCCTTCTTTCAGACCCGACGCGGTAGCCTGAATGATCAATGCACCTTTAGGTAAACTTTGAGGAACAAAGCCGAACCGGAAACCACGTATCTCCGCATTTGGATACAGGGGCGCCATATCATCAACGAGCGCCTCCAATCGGCCTTGTGTCCGATTCCCCACCCAAAGTTCAGAACAGCCCCGCTCCAAGCACTGCACCGCAGCGGCACGCGCTGCCCCACCCGCTCCGAGGATTATGACAGGTTTCTCGTCTAGCCTGACTCCCAAATTCAAAGCAATCGCTCGCTCCATGCCGAAACCGTCTGTATTGTATCCTCGGTATCTATTAGGCTGCCAGGACAAGGTGTTGATCGCTCCCATGTGATCCACGGACTCCTCTCTCTCTGTCACTGCCTTAAGAGCCTCAACTTTGTGAGGAATAGTCAGGTTTACCCCTAAAAATCGATGCTGATGCAATAGCGCTAAAGCCTCGGCAAGATTTTCAACCGCGATTTCGAAACGCGTATAGGTCCAATCGTTGAATTCCGGATGCTCTTGAGCCATGTGCCTCAATGCCGCCTGATGCATGGCAGGGCTCAGACTATGATGAATTGGCTTGCCCAATACGGCCAACCATGTCCCAGGGCGATCCCAGGCTTTCAAATCTTCAATGGTGTAGACTTCAGACGTCATCCGCCCGAGCGTAGGCAGCTTCAAAAGTACTGACAAACCCCTTATACAGCTTCATCGATGCTTTATCCCCAGCCAATTCAAATTGCTGGACCAAATTGCGACAACAACGGCATAAAACCTCTCCAATGGGACATGGGTTTAGCGCGCGCTCATCTTCCACTCCCTGGGGTAACAACAGTTCTTCAATCAAGAGATCTCTACTTCGAAAAGCACCTCTTTCGAAAGGATCGATAAAGAAGACATCACCCTCTCCATAAGCACCCACTAAAAACCGACCCGGAGCGCCAACAGGCTCTAACTCAAGGCCGACACGCTGACCAACGAGCAAATACAAAATAGACAATGAGATCGGGATCCCCTTTCGACGCTCAATCACCCGGTGGATAAAGCTGTTTTCTGGGTTATAGAAATCCTCTGAATCTCCACGAAATCCATATTCGTGGAAGAAAATACGATTGAGCACCTGACAGCTCTGCCTCAACGACAATGGACTGACTGCAAGTTCATGATAACGGTGAGCGAGTTTATCCAGAAACTGACACACAGTAGTGGCGGAAGCATCGGGATAATGGGTCTGGCACAGCAGTATGGACCCGGTCTCCAGCTCATAAGCATAGCTCTCAATAAAGCTTCGAAATCGCGCATTGTAATCCAGAAAACCCAACTCCCTCATCCAGCGTTGTGCCGCATTCTGAATCATCGGATGCCCATCATCTTCAAGCCGCACTTGGAGGTAACTACGCGCCTCAGCCGGTGACTGCTTAAACATCTGAAGCAGGGTTTTACGTACAACCTGCGAACTGTCATCGAGCAATGAATCCACAGATTCCCATGACGGCATGGCTGATGATGGTGGCTGCATAGTCAAAAACAACGGATGGAATTCGAGTTTATCAATCCTTCAATGACATGGGTAATCACTTGATTGCATCCAGAGCTTCTAAGGCTCGATTACGTGATGCCTTGTGGTCCACAATGGGATGAGGATAAGTCTCTCCGAGTATCACCCCTGCATCCTTCAACGCGGATGCAGGTGCCTCCCACGGTTGATGAATATAGGGCGTTGATAGGTTCGCTAACTCCGGCACCCAACGCCGCACGTAGTCGCCCGCGGCATCGAACTTTGCTCCCTGAGTCATCGGATTGAAAATACGGAAATAAGGAGCCGCGTCGGCTCCACACCCCCCTGCCCACTGCCAGCCAAGGGTGTTACTCGCCAAGTCGGCGTCGACCAATGTATCCCAAAACCAACGCGCTCCTTCCTGCCAAGATATCAAGAGGTGCTTTACTAGAAAAGAAGCCACAATCATGCGTACCCGATTGTGCATCCAACCGGTAGACCACAACTCCCGCATACCCGCATCGACAATCGGATAGCCGGTTATGCCCCGTTTCCAAGCGCGGAGCGAAGCCACATCTTCGTTCCAGGGAAAGTCTGCGTATTTGTCGCGAAGAGGCGCTTCTGGAGTATGGGGGAAATGATACAAGATGTGATGAGCAAACTCGCGCCAGACTATTTCTTTCAAGTAGGTCTCATCAGAAATACCGCGGTCATGACACACTGCATCTGCTGCCTCCCAGACCTGTCTAGGCGAGATCATACCGAAGTGAAGGTAAGGTGACATCCGAGATGTGCCCCGTTCGAACGGATAGTCTCTTCGCTCTCCATAATTCCGTATACCCGAGTCCAGGAAGCGTTGGAGCTCCCCTTGTGCCGCCTCTTCACTGACCTCCCATCTGTCGTGGAAGCCCGCGTCCCAATTTATATTGGGCAAAAGCGCTAGCTCATCTAACTGAGTGCTCCCATCATCGGGCGCGGACAACCAAGACACCTCGTACTGGTCATATCTATGTGGCCGAGAAATTTTTCCGGAGGATACTTGGCGCCAAAATGGGGTAAAAACTTGATAGGGTCTGCCCTGACCCGTGCTCACTGTTTGAGGTTCGAACAGCAAGGCGTTATTAAACGAACGTGCTTCGACACCCCACTGTCCGATTAAGGTCTTCAGCTCGGTATCTCTTACAATTGCTTCCGGTTCATACCGCCGACTCCAAAAGACAGCCTCCGCGCCGGTACGAGTGACTAGATCTTTGAGGAGTTCTGCACTTTCACCCTGTCCTATCCAGAGTTCGGCACCCGATATTTTTTTGTTTAAGGATGCTAGAGCGTGATGAAGCCACCATCGTGTCGCACCGCCGGCTGCCCATGCACCTTCTCGAGCGGGATCCCATATAAATACTGGAATGAGTTGATAGCCGTGCTGGATCGCATGCGCAATCGCCCCATGATCGCTCAGTCGCAGGTCTTGGCGGAACCAAAGTATGGCTGTTTTCATCACAGATTCATAATCAGCTCGCACCTGGATGCAAATAGCACGTTAATCTCGACCTGACTGACGACATCGACAAATATGATAGTCAGGACTTACCGGGCAGATGAAAAAGAAGCTAATGATTGGATGGACAACGGTCTCGACCGAACGCGAGGCTGAGGAATTGGCTAATGGTCTTGTTCAAGAGGGCTTCGCTGCCTGCGTTCAAATTGACGGTCCGATCCGAAGTTTCTATCGCTGGAAGGGCGACATAAAGAGCAACATGGAGTATCGGCTCACCGTTAAGTTTCCAGGTGCGCACAATGATGCGATTACTAAATACTTTCAAAAGCATCATCCATACGAGACGCCAGCGTGGATCGCTTGTAAACCTAAGGATGTGCTCCCGGCTTACCACTTATGGGCACTCAAACAGACTGAAGTCTAGAGGCTCGAAAAGCCAGCGTGATTCACCCAGATCCAGGCAACATCTTTCAACCTCGAAGAAAGCGCCACATCATGAGGCCGCCCACAAATTGGAAAATAAGGTTAGGCATCCACACCAGCACTTCTCCGGGTATCGGCAGGGCTTCTTGTAGCACCCCCATAAAAGCGAGCCCGAAGTAATAGAGCAGAGACATCCCTAGCGCGATGGCTATATTTGTGTGCGACTCTTTACGACCCACACGAACTGCCAACGGTATTGCGATCAGCGTCAAACTAAGCGGCGCAAAGCTTTTGGCCACGTTCTCTTGAAATTGAGTTCGAATATCCGAGGCGTCCACCTCATCGCGCAAGCGGATGGGAGTGACTCGGCCTCTTTCGATTGCGTCAAGGCATTGGATGAGTTGCCTGCCAGTAAGGCGGCTCAGGCTTGAGGTGCGCTCTTGGCTATTGAGCACACGGTCTAGTGGTAATTCAATCGAGGTGGAGTTTACCATCAGCGTCTCTCTGTCCGTGGTACCGAAGTCTTCGAAGTCCCGCGCAAAACGTTTTAGCTGAGCTCTCTGTAATTCGACAACGATCGAGCCGCGTTCACGATCGTACTTCAACACCCCCTCCTCAGAGCGAATGGCCACATCTGTCCTCCCCTCCTCGTCGAGCTGCCAGACCCAAAAGTCTTCGAGTATGTCATCCTCACGATCTCCGACGTAAATAACCATTCCAGGGAAATCGCGAATAAACGCTTTGGGAGCGAAAAATCGAGTCGGTTGATCGCGCACAATTTCGCCAAGTAGCGTACGATACTGAGACTTTGCGGAAGGAGCATACTCGACGTTAACTAACAAACCGAACACGACACCCAGTGACACAAACACAATCACCGGTGCCAGGATCGTACCGTAGTTCATCCCTGCTGCACGTAACGCAACGATTTCCCGTGCGGCTGACATCCTTCCAAACACCAGTAATATTCCGGCAAGCAAACCGATCGGTAAGGCGTATGCCCCCACATAGGGTAGTAAGAGTCCCAACAGCCTGAAAAAAACCGATGTCTGAACCTGACCGGCCGCGACTAACTCCATGATATCACGCAAGGCGCTAGCAGAGAGCAGCAAGAACACCAGAAAACCCGTCGCTATCGCTGTCGCGACTACGACATCCCAAAAAATCTGGCGTTGAATCCGATACACAATTTAGGAGGGAATCTCCTCTTCTTCATCATGACCGCGCTTACCGATCATCCGTGCCACTACAATGGATCCCTCATAGAGCACATAGAGAAACCCTGTTAAGACTAAGAAAGTAAATGGCTCCGCACCGGGAGTGATCAACGCAGATACGATGAGCATGATGACAAACACGAGTCGACGGCTTTTTGTCAGTAACTGGACACTGATTATCCCGATGTAACTTAGGATAATGATCACCAAAGGAAATTGAAACAAAGCACCGACCCCAAGACATAGCCAAATCACTAGAGAGTAATACTCGGTAGCTGCCAGTAGGAGTTCAAAATCAAGCCAAGATGTCGCCAGTATCGCAAAATACAACCCAGGTGGCAGAATCAAAAAGTAGGTGATCAATACACCCATAATAAAAAGCAGGAAGGCGCTAATGCATGCTGGAGCCAACACCCGTAGTTCCTTCTTGGTCAATCCAGGCGCTACAAATTGCGACACGAAAAAAAGTATAAAAGGTAGGGCCAGCCCCAGTCCTCCCATAAAAACCATCTGAATGATTACCATGAATACTCCCAGTGGCTTATACATGATGGGATTCTGGAACTCCTCAAAACCATGCATTTTCTGAGCTGTCATGAGTGGCCATCCTAACACATCTGCAACGTTGGGAATAAAAAAGCCCATCACTCCCATTCCCAAAAGGAATGCGACTACCGACTTGAAAATCGTGCCCCGGAGATCCTCTAGGTGCTCGAGGAACGTCATCTCACCCTGCTCCCCGCGCCCGCGTCGATCCTGTCCTACTCCAAGCCCCTCCTCAATTGATGAAGCCACATCTTCAAAAGGATCAAATTCTGGGGCCTTTTCTTCCGGTTGGTAAGGCTGCGCTGCGGGTGGGTGCCCAACATGCTCATGATCTTGGTAATCATGAATCTGATTGCCTGCCTCATGATCAACAGAATCCTCATCCTCATACATGCCCGCATGATCCGCATCGAAATCGTAGTTCGGATCGTCTACGTCCGCAGATTCTTCTTCGATGAGATCAGCATGATCTGAATCAAAATCATAGGCTTCTCCCTCGTATGAGTCAGCCGGCGCATCTTCCTGTGTCTTCCCGTTTGTAGAATCGTTTGGTGGAGAGGCCTCTCCCTTCGATGGAATGGAACGCTCATCTTTCGGGGGCATGCCCTGACTTTCGGACTCGTCGCCTCCAGATTCATCTTCCGGCAATCTCTTTTCTTCGTCGCTCACAATTTATATCATGTCCAAAATGATAGATAAGACACTCAGGTAAACGATCCCTTCAACTCAAATGTTGCACTACCGTAAAAGGTCGGGTCTGAAACGAATCTGCTGTCAGAAAAACGTTGAGGTCTTATCGGAATAAAGCTGCTCTTGTAGACATGGAAAAACACGTCATCATCTGTATTGATGACGAGCCAGAAGTGCTCGATTCAGTCACGCGAACCTTGGCCCAGTTCGAGGACTTTTTCCCGATAGAAACTGCCGAATCCGCGAAGGATGCGCGGGATTTGGTAGAGTCGATCATCAAAGTGGGAAACCACCTTGCGCTGGTCGTCTGTGATCACTTGATGCCAGGAGAGACAGGCGTGGCACTGCTTTCAGATTTAGCACGAGACAGTCGATTGCCCCTCACGCGTAAGATCCTCCTGACGGGCCAAGCAAGCCATGAAGACACGATCGATGCGATCAACCAAGGGGGTATCGACTACTACGTAACCAAACCTTGGGATGCAGATACGCTCGTTGAGATCGTTTCCAAGCAGCTCGCCCACTTCTTTGTCAATTTAGGTCACCTACCTCCTTCTGGCATTACGGGACTCGATCCGTTTATTATCAGCGAAGCTATACGAGAAGGCTATTTGCTTGTAGATGGTTAGGGGAAATCGCCATAAAATCGAACCTGCTTTTCGAAAGAAACAGTCCTTATTTACTAACCAGTTTTTTGATAGACTCCTCAGTTACACCCAGGCTATCTGCAGCCTTTTTAAGGTCGCCATCACAGAGCTCCACCAGCGCTTTGACATACTCGTCTCGTTCAGCCAGAAGATAACGTTTTAAAGGGGTCAGGGACTCAGATTTCGTATCCTTATCTCCGTTTATGGGGAAATGATCTTGGGTGATGAATTCATCGGCCGTCCGACTCAGCACCGAGTCCAAGCAGACATTAAGCTCATCAAATCCGTTTGCCCATGGGAACTCCCGCAAATAGGTGCGTGCAGTATCATCCAACTGAGGAGTGACAGGCAGATCTCTCGCCTCCGCCAAATCATCCAACATCTTTTGAGCGATCAGCGGGATGTCCTCGGGGCATTCTGCTAAAGATGGAATTTTCAATTCCGTAGCTCCAAGAGTCATATATACGTTGGTCGAAATATCCCCTGCATCGTAGAGAGTATCTAATTCTGAGCGCAGACAGAAAATAAAGCGCACTTGCAGGCTATGTTGATCCAGAAAGCCACCCTCAGACTGTATCTGACGGATCGTCACACAGTCCTCGTCGGTGATTTTCTCAGCTTGGGCGAAGGCAACCATAATACCGGAGAAACCCTCCGACTTCAATTGTCCCGCCTGGGCCTCAAGCAAAGAAAAATCAAGATTGTGCTGATCAAACACAATGAGGGCTTCTGACAATTCACCGTCCAATCGATTGGCCTCAACGATATCCTCCGCTACCTGCTTAAACGGGCTGCCATCCTGGCCTACAAGCAACAGTCGAGACTTGAAGGCTTTTACCTGATTCAGCTTTTCTGCGAAACGTTTCGAGGCCTGAGACCTACCAGGAAATGCACTCAGTCGATGACCCGACACCATGAAGCTACCTCGTTTGCCTCGGATCGCTTCTTCAGGCGTCGCTTCGACCTTGATTTGACTCAACAAATCCGACGCACGCTTTAAGAAAGATATGGGTTTCAATGGTTTAGTAAAAAGCCCATCTATTTCCTCAGCAATCAGAGCTCTGATAGTCTGTTCTGCCAAAGAACACGACACGACCATGACCTTGCTGGCCGGCAAAACAGCATGGATGTCTCGAACGATCTCAATACCGCGCCTCTTTCCAAATTTATAGTCTAGGACGATGATAGATGGCTTTAACTCAGCTAATTTGGCTTTAAGGTCCCAATCGGTTGAGCCTACAGCTACGGTATAACTAGCCTGAGTAAAAATCTCCACCAAGAGATTACAGTAGTCTATATCCTCATCCAATATCAGCAAGCTTCGGTCCATAAGAAGATCTTTGTGACGGCAAATTGAAATCGGTTTCAATACCGAAATTCCAATCTATAGACTAACTGTGCCGCAGACGTGAGCCATATGCATAAAATAACGTAAAAATACTAAAGACCTTTATTTTCCAAATGACTGCCGTTAATAAAATAGCTTGTTTTTCAGGCCGTATAAACCTTCTCTTGGCATCATTACCCCACTCTCCTAGATGCCAACAAAGACCTCCTCTACACCTAAACTAGATACCCGCACCACTGCCCATCTTTTGGACGAAGACAGGCGCGTCATTAGCTACGTAATCACCGATCATGTAGGTAATATCATGGTCTCCGGCGGTGATTTACAAACCCTTGTTGAACTTCTCGTTCAACAGACGGCCGCGGTTGTAGATGAAATGGGCCAGGCCCTATTCGACAGCGATTCAAAATACTTCAGACTCCTTTCATCATATTATTCCGCGTTTTTTTTACGAAATGAAGGAACGCGTATCGGAATTATCGCGGACAACGAAGTAAACGCTGAAGACATTCTGAAACTCGTGGCCTGATTCGATAAACGGGGCTTTCTTCGGTTATCCTAAATCCGAAGGTTTCTGTTTTTACCAATTATGAAAGATCTCTGGGACGAACTCGCTAAAGACAACGGTTTCAAGGGCATCCAAGTCTCCGACACAAAGGG
Organism: Opitutales bacterium; assembly: GCA_013215165.1. NCBI lineage: Bacteria > Pseudomonadati > Verrucomicrobiota > Opitutia > Opitutales > Opitutales bacterium. The sequence goes on from JABSRG010000008.1 coordinate 75,523, forward strand.
AAATGTGGTCGCTTCAAGGCTAGAGGCTCCAAATCTCCAAAATCAGGGAGATCGCCTAAATACGCTCGTCAGAAAACTAGAAAAGTCTGCGGAGAGTAATCTTTTTGTTCCCGATAGCGTCGAAATTGAATTTGAAAAAAATCAACTCATTGTGACTCGAGCGAATGGCTTTGCAGTTACTTTGGTCATATCTGGAAGTGGCTCAACTCAACAGAAAAAGCTACTCGAACGCATCATCCAGGAGATAAACACCCGCCCATCGTCTGAATGGCGTAAAGAACTCGAAAGTGGAAAGTCTTCAGAGGCATCAGACGCTCAAAAAGTTGAAACAAATGAAGCGGTAAAATCCGAAGTAGCTACCGATGCTATCAATGAGACGAATGAGCTCGAGGCGGAGGAGGCGTTGCCAGACCTCGAGATTGATCCCTCAATTGAACCAAGGCGTGCCAGCGAAACGGTTTCAGATGATGACCCCCTGGAGAATTTGAACATAGAGCCAAAGCAAAAAGCCATCCTCAAGATTCAGCAAAAAGCTTTGGTCGATGCCCGAGAACGCGCTCAAAAACAACTCCAGTTAAAGCAAAAAGAGTATTCTAATCTCGTCGAGAAAGCGCAAAAACGAAGCAGTGAGATCCAGGAAGAAGCAGCCCTTCCACGCGAAACTCTCAAAGAAAAAAGAGCGTCACTTGAGGCGCTCAAGCAGAACCGAGAGATATCAGGGACAGAGCTCGGAAAGCTAAATGTTAAAGTTTCAGAGTTAGAGTCTGAAAACACTGACGCCGAACGCCGCGCGAAGGCGGTGTCGGAGCAGGAGGCCCTCAAACTTAATGAGGCCAAAAAATCCCTGTTTGAAACATATGAAAAACAGAAAAGCTTCACCGATTCAAAGGTGTCTTCAGCGCGGCGAAATTCGGATAAAATCTCCGCTGATATCGACAGCCTAACTGAAAAGAAAAACCAACTGACTTCTAGCTTGGCGGCAGCTCCAGATCTGGCAGCTAAAAAGAAGGCAGAATGCTCACACCTTCACGAAGCTGAGATCAAGCAATTAGCCGATTCGCTTGAGGCTGAAGTTTCCGAACAATTGAAGGCAACGAAAGACGGCTTTCAGCACGACTTATCCACACTTACGGCTGTAATCGAAGCCAATGAAGAAAGTCTAGAGCAATTTTCGGCTAAGATCGATGAGTCGACGCAAGCCCTTGAGCAAGCACGTCAAAAGGCCGAGGCGACTACCAGTCGTATTCACGGTGAAATCAATGCATTACAAGATAGCCTGAAACAGGAGGAAATATCTAGGTTAGCAGATCTCGAAGAGATCGATAATGCATTCGTCCATGAGGAAGCAGGCTTGTCTGAAAAGCGGAAAAGCCTTCAAGACCTGATCGCGCAGAAAGACCTAGAAGAAGAAGAGATTAGACTAGAATTTGAGCAAAGGCTCAAGGCAGTTGCAAATGAGCGTGACGCCGCGAAAGCGGAGATAGACAGCTTGAGCGAAGCCCAAACCGAAGCCGCTGACGCAGCAGAAGCCAAAAGAAAGCAAGTCTTGGAGTCATCAAAAGGTAACATTGCACAGATATCAGAGAATATTTCATCTAAAGAACTAGAACTTGAATCGGCGTCTTCAGAGATTACTCCAATTCAGACCGAACTTGACGCAAACAAACAAAAGAACGCTAAGCTAGTCGAAAAACAACAGCTTCTGGCGACCAAAAGGGAGGAGCTAGAAAATCGCCTCAGATCGGAACTCAGCCAGATTGAATCGGCTGCGCAAACGAGGAAAAAAGAGAGCTTAGCGAATGCGAATGCTTCATTTGACAAACAGATCGAAGCGATCGAATGTGAGTTAGCGTCAGGGCTAGCTGACCTCGAGAAAGAAGTCCAAGAGACTCAATCTGGCCTCGATGAGAAGAAGACCGAATTCGAGTCTATTCGATTAGAGATCGGAGAAAACTTAACCGCGATCAAAGAGGCCGAACATGCGTTAAAACAAAAAGAAACGGAACTAGAGGAGACAGCAGCTAAAGTCCGTGAGACCGCCAAAAAGGAAGCCCAAGAAAAATCAGACCTCATCAACGAACAACTCGATAGCCTTTTTAAAGAGATTCAAAATAAGGACGATGAAGTAAAACAGCTCTCAAGTAATCAGGAAAATCTGGAAGCCGATGTCCATGAGATTGCCCAACAAAACCAAAAAGCACAAAAGCGGGCCCATGATGAGCTAGAGTCGCTGAATAAAGACTTGGTGAACCTAAAGAGCGGAATCGAGGAAGCTCAAAACGAGGTAGACTTGATGAATGAGGCGATTCAATCGTCGCTCGCCCCTTATCTCTCGGAAAGCGCTTCGACGGCACACAAACCAGCACAAGCTGTCAAACAACGGGAAGAGCCTTCAGAGAAATCATCTCTCGTTGAAGATGAAGACAAACCTGGAAACCTCGAAAAGGAGCCGGAATCTGTTCCGGTAGTAGACAAAGATTCGAAAATTGAAAATGAACCTCCTCCTAGCCCGTCTATAGAGGTAGATTCCGCTCCAAAGCAGTCCGAAGAGCCCGAACCTCCCACGGGCTACAAGAAATTTGGAATGCCAAAGCTGCCTGAAAAAACAAAACCTCAGAAAGCAGATGAAGACATTTGGGGTGAGTCTGAGCCCTCTTCCAAAAAAGAGAAATCCAACTCCCAAAAGAAGAAGAAAAAAGGTAGCGCCCGCCTGTTCGGCTTTGGTGGCAACGAAACCAAATCAAAAACTAAAGAAAAGAAGAAGGCTGAAAAGCCGGCTTCAGATACTGAGGATGACATCTGGGGATAGGCATATGACCGCCCCCTATCCTCTCACCTGGACTACTCGTTGAGACCTAGACGTCATAACGCTTCAATTTGAGTTTTTCCTTAGGTTTCAATTTTCGCTCCTCGGCTCTCTCTATTGACGCCTTGTAGGCATACTCCACGCGAGCTAGCTTCTCAGAATTTTTGGAGAATTGCTGTCTCGCCCTATCCATGATGCCTCGAGCAGCCGTAGGATCTCTGCTATCCATCACATACATCTCTATAAGTTCGATGAAAGTTCGCTCGTAACTTGGAAATTCAGAACATATTTCACAGCCATCCCATAGGGATGCGCTAAAAAATTAAAAAGTGGTTGGCTCTGGCGGACTTCCGATCAAGGAAGTCA
>JABSRG010000009.1 GCA_013215165.1 Opitutales bacterium
GGCTGGTGGACGAACCCATGGCGTATGCTGCTGAGTGCCTTGGCATACACGATCACCCAGGCGCTCAGAGAGATTGGCTTATCCGGAACCGAGCTTTGCTGTGCCCAGTGCTCCACCATCCGTAGCAAGTTGATCAAGGTGGGAGCGGTCATCGTGCGCAACAGCCGTCGCATTCATCTGAGTCTGAGTAGCGGCTATCCCTTACAGAGCCTATGGCTCCGAATCGCTGACAACTTGAATATAAGACCTGGGTAGTCAGCCAGTGCTAAGATCAACATGGCGCGCCCAAGCAGAAGCGGGAAACATGGAATGGGGGAAAGGGGGCAATGTGTCCAGCGGTCGCCAAAAATCGTGGAAAATCATGAAACCAAGCAAAGAAGCCCGGCAGGAAGACATTTTTATTGTCAACACTGGACTGTCGACATGTTCATGCAAAATCCGGGCTAGGGCAAAATATATATATTTGTTTCAGTACAGCAAGCTGACCACTGGACGTGCCCCTTATTAGGTTCCAATAAAGAACTCAAGGGTGTGGACTTGTTCACAGTAGTAGGCCATGATTCCAGGAGGTAAAATTCATCAAATTTGTTGAATGGGTGTAATATATAATCTGGAACTGCTGCACCTGGTAGATAACTTCTCGCCCCTATCACCTCTTCCCCAAATTCCTCGAAGGTTATTTCTCTTCCAGTTTAAATATAATTACCTAACTTAAATGTAATGGGTTTTCCATGTTCTGCCCAGACCGTAAAAGTGGTGCCTTCTGGGATAATGGTTATGTCCGTAAAACTAGTTCCAGTAGATAATTGTGAATAAACTTCTAAGCTGCCGTGACCGCTTAAAACTTCGGGATTGTGGATATAACCTTGAAGTAGATATCTAAACAGAGCTGGCACGGGTAACGAATAGAATCCGTATGACCGACCGGATCGAGTGGCATGAGGTGGGGCCTTTTGGGGTATCCTAGGGGCTCCAACATGAACTATCTGCCCGGGAATACGCGTCGTTGTTGGGTTGTATTGCCGGGGAGCGAGAATAGCTGGGGAATCGGCGAAAGTTGTTAAGACATCAGCTAGTTGAACAGAGGCTTCAGCGTGAATGAGTCTTTTTTGTGCGGCGTGAATGCGGGCGTTACTATCACTTGAGTAATACGCACTACGCAAATCGCCGACTGCCTTGAACTCTTCTCGGTTTTGTACTTGGGGTCCATACGCCTCAACCTGCATAACGCGGTTGATCTCAATTTGGCTATTTATGCCCTCGATAGCTCCCCAGGTCCCGAGAGCAGATCCGCCAATAAAGGCTCCAGCCATAAACGGCGGGACGATAGCCAGGTTTCCGCTGGGATCTATATTGTTCACTGGGTCGCCTTCGACATAGGCGTAGCGGTTGCGTGATAAGGGCCGGTGAGCGTGTCCGGGGAAGTCATCGCGCTGCATCCAGCGCCTGAGCTTGGGATTGTAATGCCGTGCGCGTACCCAGAGGAGACCATCGGCGGTTCCCATGCGTTCCCCGTTGTAGCCGAGTGTGGTCCATCCATTGCCTTCTTGATAACGGATGTTGCCGTAGGCGTCATATTCGCGTCGTAGGGTGAGTTCCCCATCATTGTTGATGAGCGCGATGATGGAGCCCTGGTGATCGACTTGTGGGAAACTGAGCTCTTCAGATGCGATCTGGCCGAACTGCTCGCCGGCGTAGTGAATGACCTTTTGGGAGCTCAATCCGAGCGGCCCACAGGCATACATAATGGTACGCCGTTCGATGATTTGCTCGGGAAGTAATTCCTTCTCAGCCAAGGCGTGCTGATAAGTGAAGCGTTCCTCGCCAACGACGCGTGGGTATTGGGCAAGTTCGTCGACGATGAGGTGGCTGACGATGGTGGTGAAACCGGAGGCCTCATTCCCATAGTGCACGGTCTCCTTGGCGAGAAGGCCTGCGGCGTCGTAGGCGTATTCCGTCTCAGCAAAGCCAGATGTGCGTATGAGCCGACCAGCTGCATCGTATTGGACAGTGATTTGTTCGAAGTTACTGACACTTGCTGCCGTCAGCATTGCGCCTATGCCATTCAATAATAAAATGATTAATTGTGAAAAAGGTATTTTGAAAAAATTCATTTGGATCTGTAACTAATAAGTTATTTGAAACTGAAACGTGTGGATATAAAAATTATAGGTTATAGTATCACCCTCCAGATTGAGTTCTCTTATATTTTAAGTTTAATTATACGAATTTAGATGTGAAAAATACAAGGTCTCTCCAATTCATCGGTAAATAGATTGGAAATGCCGGGTGTCTAGTTCATATCTGTTACTATAATTTCGTTTAGACTGATAACTAAAATACTGCATCTACCTCTTATTTCATTAGCGATACAGGATTGGGCTATCGAGTCTTTATGTGAGACTGGTATGAATGCATTTGATAGCTTTGGATCGATCCTTGGCCCGTTACAATTAGGGACGTCTGTCGTCAGAGCTAACATAGGGACAACGTTATCGTGGGTAACATTCTCAAATTTGAGGAAGAGTTGAGCACTTCCTAGAAAAATAACGATCTAAATATTAGTTTTATGAATCCGTCAACTCTCTCCTGAAAATACAGCTAAATTTTTTATAAACAGTTTGCCGGGTGCGACTGAAGGGTCGCCTACAATCACGATGCAACAAGCCAACTCGGTGAGCTGATGCATTTTTATCGGGCAAAGTCAAAGGTTGCTTACGGCGAGCACTACTGTCCAACCTAGGATAACCTCTGATTGTGCCATAGATCGGGGCAACGGAGGAGCATGCGGTTCGCTTCCGTCGCTTTGGCTAGTAATCTAATCTACCCGAATCCGCGTTCGAATCATCTTCCTCGCTTGAAAGAGCCTGTAGACGATGAATAGCGAGACGAAACTATGGACCAAAAGGGAAAACTTAAATGCGTAGGGAATCGCCCGTGCGATGCTGCTAAGGTCGAGTTGGCCAATCCCGAGTTCGGTGAAGCTAAAGGCAATGGGTAGGGTCAGGGGACACAGGGCGGTAATCCAAACCGAGAGCGTGGCCTGGTCTAAAATGCCGCTGATGAGGCCAGTGAGTAGAGGAACGACTACCGCTATGATGCCCGCAAATAAGAGAGCAATGCGTCCTTGCCATTCGAGCAGCGACTGAAATCCCACGCCGACCACGAGCAGAATCAGCCATACATAGAGGAAGTGTTTGAGCTCGGCATGGTGACCCGGGAACCAGGGGGACTCTACCAACCCCTTCAAGAAGAGGAACCAGCCCGCTGCTCCGAGTGTGCAGAGCGCAAGGGTTGCGGGCAGGGCGCTACTGGCTTTGTCATTCCAATTTAGGCGTGAATAGCCAAATTTTCGGGCGCGTTGCCAGCCGCGTATCTGCTTGTTACGGTCGGGGGTGATGATGTTTACGATCAGCATGATCAACACGAATGTGACCAGGCCGTAAAATCCGCACACTGCAGCGACTTCGATCCAGTCGGGATTCCATACCTGACCTCCGGTCATTTGCTGGCTAAAGCCGACGCTGGGAAAGATTTCACCAGTCGGAATTGCAGGTAGGGCGTTGCCCAGGATGAGGAACTGTATCCAGCCAAAGAAGAGGACGGCCCAGCCCTTGCCGAGTAAGCCCATATCTTGTCGATGCCAGAATCGGCAGAGCATAACAAAAAAGGTGAGTATGAGTCCGGCCTGGGAAATAAGGATAAATACGAAGGATGGAAATTTGAGTCCGAAAAAGCTGACGCTTGGATTCAGGCTTTGGATTATCTGGACGACACTCCCTGTCTCCCGAGGTAAGAAATAGGACCAGGACTCCTCCAAGACCGGTCGGATGGTAAGGTAGCGGAAGACGTTGATGCCAAATTTCGAGACTTCTGGAATGATCGTGTAGAGGCAAAACACGATCGCCATAGAGGATAGAAAGGCCCAGCGACGGTTCTTGATGACCGTCCCAGCCAACACGCCTGTCATGTGGTATAGGAGGGTGGAACAAAAGAAGGTGATGTAGAACGGGAGCCAAATGCTGAGCGCAATTTCTCCGCGAAAAATAGCATATGCGGTGAAGGGCAGGGTCATGGCCGTCAGAGCATACTCTTTGACCGGCATACCGAAAAGATAGCCCACCACTTTCTTGGGTGGCGATAGGGACAAAATGCGCTGGTAGTCAATGACGCCCTCATCCCTTTCTCGCGTCATCCCGCCGGAAACGTTGGCCATGCCGAGAACAAACATAATGAACATCTGAAGGAAGAATAGAACCAAGAACGCCAGACGATAGGCTTCAACCTCAGTCATTTGATCGAATCGCATCGAAAAAGCTACGTTGATCACGATAGCGTAGATCGATAACATGATCACAAGGAGTGTCCAAATGCTGAGTCGTCTCAGCCTCAGGCAAGACCGGCAGTAGCGGCTGAAAATGGGATTCTTCCAGATTTGCAAAAAATCAAGCAGTTCACGGAAGCCTGCGGCGATGGTGCTCATGAGTGATTCTCCTCTGCGATCCGGGTAAGGATGTCTTCGAATGAATTGTGCTTTTCCTCTACCGAACGGAGTGCATAGCCACGCGCGACTAAGTCTGTGAGCAACTGAGCCTGATCATCGAGAGTCCCCGAGAAATCGCAGCTGAGGCGCATTTGGGTATCGTCTACATGGGAGACTCGTGGGTGCTCACGGAGCCAAGCAGCAGCATCTTGTGCCAGATGGGTGAAGCGGATATCCAGGCTCCGCTGGGTCGATTCGAAAGCATCTCGGATGTGCTCGGCGGTCCCTTGGATCAAGAGTTGCCCTTGGTTGAGGATGCAGAGCGATGTGCAGTATTCTGCCAGTTCGCTGAGGATATGGGAGCTCACGATCACCGTCGCCCCATCGGCCGCGATGCGCTTGAGGGTGTGCTTCAGATTGCGCCGCGACAGCGGGTCCAACCCGCTCGCGGGTTCATCCAAGATAAGGATCTCAGGTTGTTGCAGAATAGTTTTTGCAAACACAAGTCTTTGGGTCTGCCCTCGAGACAAGGCATTGCATTTGGCTTTGCGTTGCTCAGTGAGCTCGACCTCTTCCAGTGCCTGATCAACGGCTTCCCTTCGATGCTGTTTGGAGCCGTAAACCCCATAGCTTTGAGCATAGAAATCGAGAAACTCCCAGGCAAATAAATCACTGGGTACCGGTGCTAAATCAGGCATATAACCAATCTTCTGGCGGGCAGCGCGGCTGTCCTCCAGTGCGTCGATTCCAGCGATCATCACGCTGCCATACGTCGGATAGAGGAGGGTGGACAACACCTTTAAGGTGCTCGTTTTACCTGCCCCGTTGGGTCCAACAAACCCGAAGATTTCACCTCGAGCTACCTCCATACTCAGGTCTTTCACGGCGGTGAAGTCGCCGTAGTCGACCCTGAGTTCGTCGATCTGGATGGCGGCAGGTGTAGTCATACACTTACGAACCAGAAAGGGGCGTGAGCTCGAGCATATCCCAATCGGGCGGCTGGGATGCGTGAAACCAGAATCCTCCAAAGCCACCAATAGCCAGGCCGAGGGCGAGTATTCCAAGATATTTCAACATGTCATTCGCAGTATGGCGGATGTGCCGCTGTCGGTCTGAGTGCTATTCTTCAGCAGTGGGTTGAGCCGTTTGCTGTGCAGCCCATTCCTGACTGAGCTCCGGGATACGAGGAATCGCCTTCATCAACTCGGGCATCATGACCTCCATGGACTTTTGCTGGATCTCTGGCATTTTCTCGAGACTGGCCTTGCCTGCTGCAGTGCTGTAAAAGTCCAAAAATCCGTCGAGTTCTTCCGGCGTGAAGATCGTGGCATAGGCTTCGGTCATACCCTCTTCAATCGCCTCAAAGTCCATCATTTCGATCATGAGGTCATACGTCCGTTTTTGAAGATCCGCATAGGCATCAGGGTCAACATTTCCAGGAACGAGTTGCTTCATATTTTGTGTCATCGCGTCCCGTTGTGCTGTGAGCCCTTCCTTAATCATCTTCTCGAAATTGGACAGGCGTATGACCTCCTCTGCCTTGGTTAAGGCATCCACGTCATCGGGCTGGTAATTTGACGAAGACAGGGCGATGACGATTTCCTTTCCAGTGTCATCTTTCAGGTAGAGTGTTTGTTTTTCCCGGTCGTAGCGCTCCAATTTGTGGCCTCGGAATGACTGGCCGATTTCTACCCAACGGCTTTGAGCTCCACCACCCGTCGAGAGTGAAAAGGCGACGCGATCTCCCATATCCAGGATGGCTTTGAAGGTGATGGAACTCGGTGTTTCCTGAGCCCAGGTGGTTGTGGTGACGAGCGCTGTTAAAAAGACAGCAAGGATGATTTTTTTCATGTTGGATGGGTTGGGTTGAATTGAATAAGAGTTCCTCAATAAACGAGACAGCTCGAAAGGTGGTAGAAAGGTTGTAAGGATTTAAGTTAACTGGTTTCAAGACTTGCTAAAACCTCATGCTTCATACGATCCGATTCCGTCGAGGTCTTCGGCATCTATGAGCGTCACACTGCTACAATTTGTTCACCCGGCCCTGGAAAAATCTCGGGTGAACCGTTATTTGCTGAATCAGGCGGCTGCACTTTCAGCGGTGCGCGTCCTCCTCGATGACAGTGAACGAGGGCAGGAAAGTTTGCAGGTTCAGACCCAGGTGCAGCTTGGCCGCTGCCTTGCGCCGACGGTGCTTGGCCCAGTCCATGCGGTTGGCATCCAGAGCAATAGTTGAAGAATCGATACTGTAAACAGTCTTTTTGAAACGACGGGGCAAACCCTCGTAGCGCCCCGCAGGTCCAAAGCCGGGAAACTGGTTTTGCAGATGATCGAGCATCTACCAGAACAAAGCCTCCATCATGTCGGCATTACGGTTTTTGTTGGCATTCGAGAGTCCGTTGCGACTCGGTGGCGTGGCACCCCGTATCGCGAACAGCTTCACGCTATGGCGGCGCAGCGCGTCACACAAATCTTTTAGCCCGATACAGTGTGTGAGCTGGCAATACAACAAACTGACCATGTGACTCCATGGCGAAAACGTCCTGCTCTTCTGATCGACCTGATACTCCTTTGCCAGCGAGCTGACCGGGTGTGACCAGAAGTGTGTGGAGTAAAATTTCGAATAATTGCATTTTATAGTGTACGAGCATACTGGGTATCCCTTTGGCTCCACTAGGTCCTAGATGTGGTATTTGGAGCAGATTGACCTCCGATCAATCTGCGATAATGCTTGGTTTCGATTTGGACTGCATTTTGTAGTAATCGATAAAATAGCATTCCTCTATGACGACTGGATCTGCGATTAAAACGGAAAGTAAACTCGTCCAGATAGGAGTCTAAGTGTCTAGGGCTGACTGCTCCTTGATGAGTTCCATCAAGCCATCGCTTCAGCAGTGAGGCAACCGTATGAATCTTTGGCAGCAGCTTTATGGCATCCAGTCCATCTTTACGACCTTGCACGCAGGTCCTTCGATGCTGATAACCCTTCTTCTCAATTCCTCGATAGGCTTGCAATCCATCACTATGAATCGTGCTTCTAGACTCGATTACATCTTCGATAAAACTGTGTAAGTGAACTCGGCTTGCATCAGGAATCACTCTCATGTGAGTACGCCCCATTTTCTTGCTTTGTCTTCGACGGCTATCGCGACAGGAGATTTGGTCTGGGTTTCTCGTCCATCAACATCAGCCTCGATGCCTCCAACAAAAGTTTCATCCACTTCGACAAACCCACTGAGTCGGTCTCGATTCGGACTTATCATGGCTCTTCTAAGTTTGTGCAACCAAGTCCAGGCTGTTGAGTATTTTCGTAAACCCAAAATATGCTGCAGGCTCTTCGCACTGACCCCTTGCTTATCACAGGTTACATGCCATATGGCTCGAAACCATAATCTCAAAGGCTTACGGGTTGCTTCAAAATGGTTCCTGCCGTGACAGTGGTTTGATGACGACATTTATTGCAAATGATTCGTCCACGCGATCCATGCCAGTAGTCCGACCCATCGCAGCAGGGACAAACAAAGCCATTCGGCCATCGAAGTCTAAATAAGTAATCACGGCAGGCCTGCTCATCTGGAAAAAACTCCTCCAGCTCCAAAAGACTTCTTGGATATTCTTCTGACATTCATGACCGAATACACCACATCTAGTGCCAGGTGGAGCCAAAAAGATACCTAGTGCAAGCGTTCACAAGCCTGAAATAGGCTTGGGATGACATCTAAAAAATCAGAGCTCAAACAAGAACGTATTCAAAAGACTATGGAGCGCTTGTCCGAGAACGACTTGCTCCTAGAACGGATCGAAGATTTTCTTGAAACCGCTTATAGCGATAAATCTGCCGCACTCGATGAGATTGAAACCAAGCTCATTGATTTATTGCGTGAAGTGGGCAATGAGAGCCTGGCTCAGTGGGCTGCGAGCAAGGAGAAGGCTGTTCACAAAGAGCTCAAAAGTGAGTATGAGCAGGTCCAACAGCGCGAAAAAAAACGCTCCATTTTTACACCACCTTCGGACGCGTCAAAATAACCGAGCGGATCTGGCGTACACCTAGCAAGTCCTATCTGCGTCGTCTCCCAGAGGCTCTGGGTGTCAGTTGCAGGGGGGTGTCAGGGCGCCTACGTGGTGCCTTATATGATTTTGGGTTAGAGGACTCGTTTCGTCGGGCCAACTTTTGTCTACAGCTTCATTATGGATTTAGCCTGAGCGCTGAGCGCATCCGTAAAGTAACCTTAAATCAGGCTCAAACTGAGCGCACTGGGCAACGTGAGCGCGAGCCGGTATCTAGCTTACCCAGCAAAGGAGCCGACGCCATAGTGAGCCAATGTGACGGCTCTATGGTGCGTATAGTCCACACGGCTGAGAATGGCGATGCTCGCAAGAAGCGAGATCTTGATTGGAAAGAAGCCCGTATCTGTGCAGCTCGCGCCTCGGGGACGGATAGCTCATATTACGAAGGCTTAATAGGGGATGTCCATGAGGTGGGACATGCTTGGGCACATGCAACGTTTGAGAGCTGGTTGGGCAGCCCATACCGTTATCCATTGTATGGGAGATGGTGCCTCTTGGATTGCCCAACAAGCCGGACTGCAGTTTCCAGGCAGTTCGTTTCTATTAGATCTTTACCATGTATGTGAATACCTCGCTGAGGCCTCAGAAGTCTGCGCCTTGAAGGAAAGTCCCCAGCGTTGGCAGAAGCGTCAAAGGACCAAACTATTAAAAGGAAAAGCGTCGCAGGTAATAGCGGAGCTAGAGGAAAAAAGTGAGGGGGCTGAAGTGCCCGACGAGCATTCCCCCGTTCGTCTTGCCTATCGCTATCTGAATAATCGAAAGGAGCAACTGGACTACCCCAAGGCCCTCGAAAACAACCTACCTGTAGGCACGGGAATGATCGAAAGTGCGCACAAACAAATCATCCAGCAACGGCTTAAAGGCCCTGGGATGGCTTGGCTGAGGACAAACGCAGATGCCTTAATCTCAGCCCGGGCCCACCGCGCCACCTACATCGAAAGTCAAGAATGGCTCAAAGAGGCCGCATGACTCCCCGCACTTCTGGTCACACCCCCTTTAGTCCGCATCGAATTTCGAGAATGAACGCCAAATTCTGAGTCAATGCTCTACCTCGCCCTTTCTGCTTTAAGACAGACACAGTCGGAGGGTCAGCATCTCAATTTAAGCTTAAAATTCAGCACGCGATTAAGCGCTTGCTTGAATAAGTCATTCTTGAACGATGACACTGGATTCATCGCCAAAACCTCCGTAAGACCAAAGATAGAGATGCGTGTGGACTATCTCGCAAAAGGAGAATTCTGAGAAAAAGCGATGAAGAGTTCAGCATCTGGTTTTTCATCTATCTCTTTAAACCCGGATTATGCTATGGCGCTCCAAAACCACCGCCACCCGGTGTGCGGATGAGAATCGATTCTCCCGCGGCGAAATAGCGGGAGATCATACCGGGGAGTGGGCGTAGATCTCCCGATGTGTCGATCCAGTATTGTTCCCCCGCAGCGCCTCCATCTCCACCGTCGAAACCCGATCCACCCGAGCGACGTCCCTGCATGAGAAGGGACACTGTCATTGGATTGAGAAATCGTATGCGACGCTCGATGCCACTTCCCCCTTCGCGTGTCCCGCGTCCACCTGAATTCTGCCGAACACTGAATTTCTCGAGAATAACAGGATAGCGTTTTTCTAGAATTTCCACGTCGGTGATCGCCGTATTGGTCATGTGGACATGCACAGCAGATGCACCGTCGTAGCCATCCCCTGCCCCCGAACCACCGCAAATCGTTTCGTAATAGCTTCGTGTCGCATCGCCGAAAATGAGATTATTCATCGTGCCTTGTCCGCCGGCCTGAAATCCTAAAGCCGAGATCAATGTTTCGACAATGCGCTGGCTCACTTCGACATTCCCTCCCACGACTGCTGGGCATTCTGCTGGGTTCTGCGTGAACTTGGGAGCTATGAATGACTCGGGTAGTATAATCGAGACACAGCGCATCAGGCCTTCATTGAGGGCCACTGGCTCATTAAGCCAGACACGCAGCACATATAACAAAGCGCTGCGAACGATTGCTTCATTTGCATTTAAACTATCTCTACGCACCGAAGCGGTCCCTGAAAAATCCACAGTCAGCCGCCTTCCTGCGACACGTAAGTCGACCGCAAGCGGCTCACCATCGTCGAGATGACCGGTGAAATGGAAATGACGGCCTTCGTGTCTCTCCAGTAAATCACGCATTTGCTGCTCCGACTCTCCCAGAATGCCCTCCATGCGTGCCAATACCGCATCCATGCCAAAGTCTTGGATGATCGCCTTAAGCTGCTTAGTGCCGGACATCAATGCAGCAAGCTGTGCTCTCAAATCAGACAAATTCTCGGCGATTCGGCGACTCGGATAGCGTGCGCTCATGAGGCAGCTTTCAATGGCATCTAATCGACTCTGGCCTTTTTCAACAATTCGCTGAGGAAAAAACACCACGCCTTCTTCCTCCAGATTCTTGGCAAAGGGTGACATCGATCCAGGCACGCATCCCCCTACCTCAGCATGATGAGCTCGGTTGACAAGGTAACCCACCCGAACACCCCGGTAAAACACGGGCATGAGCAGCGTAATATCGGGTAAATGCGACCCGCCAAACCCGGGATGGTTTGTGACGGCTACGTCCCCCTCTCCCAGATCAAGTTCAGAGACAACGCGTCGGACACACACGCCTAACGCGCCGAGGTGAACAGGAATGTGAGGCGCGTTGGTAATCAGTTCTCCCTGGGCACTAACGAATGCACAAGAGAAGTCTAAACGCTCTTTTACGTTCGTAGACACCGCGGTGCGCTCCAGCTGCTTACCCATCTCTTCGACAAGGCTATTGAAACGCTGAGTAAGGAGTGTCTTGGTGAGTAAATCCCCATTCATACGGGTCGAGGAGTGACGGAAGGCCGTCTCAGTCTCACGCTCAAGCATCCAACTCCCATGGCTGCCCCGATGCACAGACCATCCCGGCAAAACGAGCAGTGTTGTATAAGGATCTTCAATAACTTGAGAAACATCATTCACGGATTGGACGCGCTCAAAGATCTCTTCCTCAGGTTCCCTGATGGTCTCGACAAGTCGACAGCGTGCTACTGCGATCTCAATTACGCTGTGTTCGTCGACATAACCAAAACGTGAAGTATAAGCCGTGCGGAATCGAGTATCTAACTCGTTAGCAGTTGTTGGCATCGGCAGACTCAAAGTGGATTCTTGTCCACGAAACCGGCAATCCAGTTCAACGCGCGGTTCAGTTCCGATCCAATCAATTGCCTGCGCTCGCAGTGCTTCCATTGCCTGCTCCACACGCTCGCTCACGATCGAGAACTCCTCCAAACTCTGATCTATCTGGACTAAGGCGCTCGCTTCACGTCGAGCCTGAGCTAAGCCATAGGCCGAAAGTATTCCCGCATCGGCTGGCACCAGCACCGAATCCATATCCATGCTCTCGGCCAATGCGCAAGCATGCTGACCGCCAGCGCCTCCAAACGCAACGAGTGTAAATTGCCCCGGATCAAAACCATCCTTAATCGAAATCTGCCGCAACGCTTCACTCATGTGTTCATTAGCCAAAGCCCAAAAGGCATTCAGCACTGCATCTCGAGACGCTCCACATGTATCCAGAACCTGTTCCAGCACGCTCTCAGCTGCTTTCGAATCCAAGGGTACTTGAAACGCATCAGGCAACAGGTGCCCCAAAAGCAAATTGACATCGGTCACCGTCAACGGACCCCCGGCGCCATAGCATGCTGGGCCCGGAAAGGCGCCGGCGCTTTCAGGGCCCACGAAATACTGACCATCTCGGAAACTGCAGATCGACCCGCCTCCCGCCGCCACGGTCTCAATCCTCAGCGATGGGGCTTGAATACGCGCATCACCGACACGGTGTTCATTACGGAGTTCTGGCTCTCCAGATACGCGCGACACATCGGTGCTCGTCCCCCCCATATCAAAAGCGATTACCTGATGCAGACCTGCACGCTTCGCCACCGCAGCCACACCGATCACCCCTCCGGCAGGCCCACTCAGCAGGCCATCTTTCGCACGATAGTCACAGCGCGGCATCAAGCCGCCTGAACTACTCATGACTGACAATGAAGCATCCTGCAGAGGCATTTCGACACGATCTAAATAGCGTTTCATGATCGGGCCGAGATAGGCGTCAACAGCGGTAGTCTGAGCCCGAGGAAGAAACTTAGCCATCCCGGACAATTCGGCAGACGAGACGACATACGGGACACCCAGCTCACTCAATATATCCGCCACGCGCTTCTCATCTTCGGGATACGCATTCCCATGGATCAGACAAATTCCTGCGGCCTCACAACCGTCAACTAGGGAAGAAACCACGCGCTCCCGCACCCGATCCCAGGCTTCGGGTTCATGAATCGCTCTTCCATTGGCATCACGCCTGAGTGGAAGCCCAACAACGTTATGGGTCAACGCAGCTCTGGGCTGAATCTCTCTGGCAAAGAGGTCCGGACGACGCTGATCGTCGATACGGAATACATCTTCAAAACCCTCGTTTACAAAGAAAACTACCCGAGCCCCCTTACGCTCCAATAGAGCATTCGTGCCACGCGTCGTAGCTAACTTAAACTCCATTTTTGGAAGCGCATCTACCAGAGCTGTTTGAGTCAGAAGGCGTGCTCCCAAGATGGGGGCCTCCTCTCCAGCAGACAGCTCGACTAAATCACCCAGGCCAAAAGACAGTACATCTCCTGCTAATTTCAGCAGCGAACCGCTAGCCTCGATTACCCTCGTCGAAGCTTTTTTCGTCAATGCGCGCAAGGTGTAGCCTCGTAAAACTGACCCGTGAATCGGCGCGGCAAGCGAGACCTCTACTTCCTCTTGGTATACAGCAGAAATCGTCCCGCGCAGGGCTCCACTCGACAAGACCTTACAGCGCAACCATTGGCCATCAGAGTTTCGGCCGAGGCAGTCAGTAAACGTGCCTCCCGTATCAACACAAATCAGCCATGAATTCTGAGACATCGTCATGGTTCACTCTGCCCACAACGCTGTGGGATATTTTCCCTGTTCAAGAGATCTGTGAATTTCAGACCGAGCTACTGCCAGGTCTTCAGCATGGGTCACCCCGATCCACCGCTCGGGAGAAGCAAGCACGCGAACCACATGATTACTCATCCATTTGTTGAGCACATCAGGAAGACCAAATTCTTGCGTGGAACCAGGTAATTGATCCCCAGCGAACTGCTGTAAAGCCTGCTCCATCTCGATCCAGATTTCCTCAGGAAATCCCATAAGGTTCATCGAAACTGGAGTGGAGGGACTGAGGTCAACGGTGGCTGCAGTGTCATTTACGAGGCCTCGAACCCGGTTTTCCTCTAAAGCAAGCTCTTTGCACTCTATCACGCCGTTCAATAAACCGTGATCTGAGACGTCGCAAATGCCGCGAGACACGCCGCCCAGCGAAGATAGGGTTTGGTCGAGGCGGAAGCTCACCAAAGTCGCAGCGGTCGGGCTGTCTCGGAGCATACTTGCCAATATCGCAAAACTCTCTGCTCCATAGAAGTCATCTGCATTCATCACTGCGCAGGCTCCTCTAACCACGTCCCTTGCCGACCAAAGCGCATGACCTGTCCCCCAGGGTTTGGCGCGCTTTTCTAAAACCTCAGCAGACGGCAGCTCTGGAAAATCATCCGTTTCCTGAAAGACAATCGAGCAGTCCAAGCCATGCTCGAATCGCACCAAAACCGCGTTGCGGAAGTCTTGTTCGATTTCGCGCCGAATCACGAAAACAAAGCGTTCAAACCCAGCGCGCCGCGCATCGTACAAGCCATACTCGATGAGCGTCTCTCCAGAAGGTCCGACCGCAGCCAATTGTTTAGGACCGCCGAAACGGCTCCCCATCCCCGCTGCAAGGATCACCAAGGTCAGCGGTGGGTGCATGCGCTACTTTTTCTCCTCCTTAACGGGATTAGACAGAGTACCAATACCATCGATGCTGATATCGACACGATCGCCTTCCTTTAAAAATGCGGGTGGCTTCTGCGCCGCCCCCACACCTGAGGGAGTTCCCGTTAAAATAACCGTTCCAGGGACCAAGGTCGTACTTCCGCTCAAAAAACTGATTAAAGTCGGGATATCAAAAATCATGTCACCTGTATTGGTCTCCTGCCGAAGCTCGCCGTTTACGCGCGTCCGCATGCTGAGATCGTTAGGGTTCTCGATCTCATCCGTGGTCACCATGCAGGGGCCCAGTGGACAAAACGTGTCAAAAGTCTTACCGCGGGAAAATTGCCCCTCCCCCCACTCAAACTGCCAGTCACGCGCACTTACGTCATTTGCGACGGTGTAGCCCAATACGTAATCAAGGGCTTGCTCAGGTTTCACGTTGCGCGCGGCGCGTCCGATAATAACCGCGAGCTCCGCTTCATAATCGACCTTATGACTGACTAACGTGCGCGGGAGTAAAATAGGTTGGTTAGGATTTTGAACAGCATTCACCGCCTTCATGAAAAGCAATGGGTATTTTGGAAGTGGTTTGCCCGTCTCCTCGGCGTGGGCTCGATAATTCAGTCCGATCCCCAAAATGGCACGCGGATCAATCGGTGCCAGGAGCTGAGCCACGTCGGCATCTTGATCGGTGACATCGAAACTACCGAAGTCCCCCGTGATCACCTTTGGCAGCTGATCCTCACCGCGCCATTCGGCAAATCCCATATTTCCGTCCGAATCCAAATATCTGCAAATTTTCATATTTAAGAGACCAAGTCAGACTTTATGGCCGGATCGCGCAAGCAAACTGCTTTCCCAAGATAAATTCAAATCAACCTGCGTTCATTGTGAGTACTCAAACAGTTATCTTTTTCGTCCTTATTTTCGCCACTGTCCTAGGAGGTTTCCTAGTAAAGAGGCTGGCAGAATTTCTCTATGAAAAATCCTCTGAGAAGCACTGGCTCCGCAAAACGATCTATCTCTCAGTAAGCAAGTCGGCTGTTATTACAGCATTGGGACTCGCTCTGGGCTACGCTGTAGCCGGATCCCATTTGATCGATGAGTTAGATGGGCCCGTGAATCTCTTCACCTTCACGTTTCAAGGTGCCCTGGTGCTCACTTCGGCCATACTCATCCGGATTGGGGTGGGCATCTTCTTTTTCCACGCAGCGGACATCCTAGGATACTGGCTAGATAGCCGATCGAAGAAAACGAAGAATAAGATCGACGATATGCTCACCCCCATCCTCGTGCGCGTGGCGCGCGTTTTGGTGGTATCAGTCACCATCCTGGAAATCGCTCATGTTCTGACTGGTTCTGAGATCAAAACTATCCTTGCCGGCCTAGGTATCGGGGGTCTCGCTGTCGCTCTTGCGGCTCAGGACACACTCAAAAATATTTTTGGCGCTGTAGTCATTTTCATGGAGAAACCCTTCAACCTCGGTGACCGTATCATTTTTGGAGATCATGACGGAACCATCGAAAGCGTGGGGCTCCGTTCGTGCCGCATGCGCCGTTTAGACGGCCATCTTGTGACTATCCCCAACGGAAGTTTATCTGGCGCTGTAATTCACAATGTAGCCAAGCGCCCGTTCATTCGGCGTATTTTTAATATTTCAATTACCTATGACACGCCTCCCGCCAAAATCCGTGAGGCAAAAGAGATCCTCGAAGAGATTTTAGAGAAACACGAAGGCATGGCGGAAGATTTTCCTCCAAGAGTCTACTTCAATGAGTTCAAGGCTTACTCCCTAGATTTCCTTTGCATCTACTGGTATCATCCCCCTGCGTATTGGGACTTCCTCGCCTTCACCGAAAAGGTGAATACTGAAATTGTGGAACGCTTTAATCAAGCGGGTATCGAATTCGCATTCCCGACTCAGTCTATCTACATGAAGGATGTCGGAGATAATTTAAGCATTCCTGATCCGACGAGCTAGGTGAAACCTGCTTTATTCGGATAATCCGAGATCACCAAAATCAATATCATCAGGGAATGCCCAGCTCACAGCCGTCACTCGACTCAGGTTAGTGTAGACGTAAACGGAAGCTTCTAACTTATCTTTGCTGGCATAAACTACATGGACTTCCAGACGATATTCGCTGCCTTCATAGCGATTGAGGAGCTCAAACTCCACTGGGCTCAAATCTAATAGCAGTAATCCCTCTACCTGTTCACCCGACTCAGGGATGATTCCTGGATAGGTTGCCCCAGCTACGCAGAAGCGGCGGAAGCCTCCCAGGTTCGCCGGGCGATTCTTTGGCATGCGCCCGATTACGCGACGGGTCACCTCTGGAATCATTAAAGTACCGTAAACAAATAGGGCTTGGCTGGAACTTACCACGAAGCCGATTGAAATCGAATGCCGCTTGCAGGCAAGAATGGGCTATACAATCTCTTTGGCATGAACCGAACCGACACATTTGCTTTAGGCCTGTTGCAGTCATCATCAACAGGAAACTGCGAGCAAAACCTACAGAACACGCTTGCCCAAATAGAACAAGCCGCGCAGCAGGGGGCGCAGATTATCGCGACACAGGAGCTGTTTTTGTCTGACTATTTTTGCAGCAAACAGGACGAAAAATTTTTCGATCTAGCCGAGCCCATCCCGGGCCCCACTACTCAAACCCTGTCAGAGAAAGCCAAGGAACTGAATGTCGTAATCGTCGCGTCTCTGTTCGAAAAACGCATGGCCGGCATTTACCACAACACTGCTGCCGTCATCGACGCTGACGGCAGCTTACTGGGCATCTATCGCAAAACACACATTCCACAGGACCCCAGTTTCGAGGAAAAATTCTACTTCACGCCCGGCGATTTGGGCTACCGCGTTTGGAAGACCCGCTATGCCGATATTGGTGTACTCGTCTGCTGGGATCAGTGGTTTCCCGAGGCAGCCCGCCTCACCGCGATGCAGGGAGCCGAAGTGTTGATTTATCCAACGGCCATCGGAGGATTGGAGACTGAATCGACATCAAACATCGCTCGCCAACACGCTGCCTGGGAAACAGTCCAACGCGGGCACGCCGTCGCCAACGGTTGCTATATCGCCGCGGTGAACCGACATGGCAAAGAGGGCAACATCGACTTCTGGGGGCATTCCTTCGTTGCAGACTTTGCTGGTGAAATCGTCGCCCGTGCTCCTCACAATGAAGACAACATCATTATCCAAACATGCGACCGCCGCGCGCTGGAGGACCATCGGCACACCTGGCCCTTCTTCCGGGACCGGCGTGTTGACTCCTACTCGGCCATCACCAGCCTTTCGAGCTCTCAAGCATGAAAGGACCTCAATCGCCACGCTCACTCGGCTTTCGTATGCCCGCCGAATGGGAACATCAATATGCACTCTGGACCACCTGGCCCACCCACTCCCAATGGTGGAAGGAAAATAGAGAAGAAATCGTCGAGACCTTCGCCGAAATTGCCTTCCAGGCGGCACGTTTTCAGCATG
This sequence comes from Opitutales bacterium, assembly GCA_013215165.1. Lineage (NCBI taxonomy): Bacteria > Pseudomonadati > Verrucomicrobiota > Opitutia > Opitutales > Opitutales bacterium. Next base: position 17,924 of record JABSRG010000009.1, read on the forward strand.
TAAATATCCTCTGCCCCAAATCTGCTCAAGGGGATGCCAGACAGATGCTCGAAACCAAGGGGGCAAATCTCAAAAAGATACGCTTTTTCGACATCCCCACTGATGATGTCTGGATTCGCGACAATGGCCCCATCTTCCTGCGCCACCGGAAGGAAAAGGAAATGGCACTCATCGATTGGGAGTTTAACGCCTGGGGCGAGAAATATCCTGACTTTGACAACGACAACCGCGTCCCCGCTGCTATCGCTGACCACGTCGGCATCCCACGTTTTCGCTATGCGCTTTGTGTCGAGGGCGGAGCCATCGAGTCCAATGGCCGCGGGCTGCTTCTATCGACCAAGTCGGTTATGCTGAATCAGGCACGGAACTACGACGTGTCCCTAGAAGAATATCAAAAGATTTTCTATCACGCACTCGCCGTGGACAAAGTGATTTGGCTCGAAAATGGTTTGGCTCATGACGACACCGACGGCCATATCGATAACGTCGCACGTTTCGTAAGTCACCAACACATTGTTATAGCCACGGTAAAAGATAAAAAACACCCCAGTTTTCGGGCTCTCCACGGAAACCGAACTGAACTTTCGGGCACCATGGTCCGCGGCCACATGCTCAAGATAACCGAGCTGCCTCTTCCTGACCCAGTTCAGTCTCAGGACGGCATCCTATCGGCCAGCTATCTGAACTATGTTATCCTCAACGGTGCCGTGCTCGTTCCGCAATTCGGTCAGATCAGAAAAGACAAACAGGCGATTGAAATCATCGGCGGACTTTTTCCGGGACGCGAAATCATAGGTATCGACTGCCGCACCCTCATCGAAGAAGGCGGCGGCCTCCACTGCTGCACGTGCAATGCATTCTAGGGGCATTCCTCTGGAATGGCACCAGAGACTGGATCCTCATGCCAGTCAATACACGTCGCGCTGATAGCGCTTGTCCTTTTTGAGCTGTTTGACGTAAGCCACCGCTTCGTCGGTGCTCATTTTCCCGTATTCTTCGACAATCTGATGCAGCGCAGAGTCGACATCTTTGGCCATACGGGAGGCATCGCCGCAGACGTAGAAGCTCGCGCCCCCATCAAGCCAAGCAAAGAGCTCAGCGCCGTTTTCTAGCATACGGTTTTGAACATAGATCTTTTCCTCTTGGTCACGGGAAAACGCCGTCTCGAGCCGAGTCAATGCTCCATCGCGGAGCCATTGTTCCATCGTTTCACGGTAGAGAAAATCACAGGAGGCCTTTTGGTCACCAAAGAATAACCAATTGCGCCCCGAAGCCTCTTTGGCGACACGATCTTCCACAAATGCACGGAAAGGTGCGATGCCCGTGCCAGGACCGACCATGATGGCATCCTGACTCAAATCTGCTGGAGGGCGAAAATTCTTATTCGTGTGCACATACACGCCGACCTCTGTGCCTTCGGGAATACGTGCGAGAAAGTCGGAACAAACCCCAAAGCGCGTCCGCTCGTAGCTGTCCCAAGCAACACGCCCTACCGTCAGGTGCACCTCACCGGGATGGGCCAAAGGACTGCTTGAAATCGAGTAGAGGCGCGAAGGCAATTTCTTGAGCGGCGCTACCAGTTGATCTGCCGAAGCCCCATCGATAACAAAGTCCTGGAATAAGTCTAAGAGATCACGTCCTTCGCAATACTCTTTAGCCGCCGCCTTATCGCCGGCGAGTTCCTTGAGCTTCGAATCGTTGCTCATCTCAGCATAAGCAGCGAGGATTTTGGCCGAAAGCCGCGTGATCTCGTAACCCGAGGTCAACGCCTCCGAAAGCGTGGAGCCTCCTTCAAGTTGGGCATCAGCTGGAAGTCCACACTTCTCGATAATGGAATCTACCAAGGAATCGTGATTGAGTGGGAGCACTGCCAATGCGTCTCCTGCTTCATAACTCAAACCAGAACCTTCGAGTGAAAAGGCGATATGGCGGGTCTCTTTCTTAGACCCCTGCCCATTCAAGTTGTGATTATCGACGAGGGGAGAAGGAAAAGGATTCTTCTTTCCATACTCGACAACGGCCTCCTCAGCGGGCGCGGTTTCTTCGTCTGCCGGTGCCGTTCCAGCACCCTCAGACATAAGTCCTGCCAGCGGCTTCATCCACTCCTCGAACGGCTCATCAAAGTCGACGTCCGCATCAACACGGACGCGCATGCGCGTCGCACCGAGCTGAGCTAAACGCGCGTCAAAGTCCTTACCGCAGGTGCAGAATCCGGGATAGCTCGAGTCGCCGAGAGCCATCACACTGTATTTCACCTTTTCCAGCTTCGGAGCCGTGTCGCTCATAATAAATTCGTGAAACCCAGCCGCATTATCAGGCGGCTCGCCATCACCATAGGTGCTGGTGATGATGAGTAGGTTTTCCTCGTTGTGCAAGTTGGCCGGATCATAGGCCTCCATATCGAATGAAGAAGCATTCACCCCCGCCGCCTTGAGCTGCTTGGTCGCCTGTTTCGCGAGCATTTCGGCATTCCCAGTCTGGGAACCAAAAAGAATGGTGGCTGAGGCCGCAGGCGCCTGTTCAGTGGCAGCGGGAGCCTGTGAGAAGAGGCCGGCTAGGAAGCCATTCAACCAATTACGTTGCTCAGACGTAAACGGAGCATTTTCAGGAACAAAGGGGATGGTCATTTCAGGCTGCTGAGACATGATCAAAGAAGAGGTTTTTTAGTGTATCGATGTCGTGACGACGGGTAAACTGGAGGAATGACTCTGTGCCTTCGCGCGTGTCGAGATAACGGCGAAGCATGTGTTCAATAAGGTTGGGAAGCTCACTGGCTGCGATGGCTGGCATGAGTTCACGACCAATACCTTGCTCATCGTCAACACCCCCACCGACTACCATATTGTAGCCATCCACCGATTCGCCTTCGCGTTTCACCTTCACACCCACTAGGCCAATATCACCGATATAGTGCTGAGCGCAGGAGTGCGGACACCCCGTGAGGTGAATGTTGATGGGATAATCGAGATCGATGCGTTCCCGAAGGTGGTCGCCGATCTCTATAGCATGGCGTTTGGTATCGGATTGAGCAAATTTACAGCCTTGACTCCCGGTGCACGCGACGAGGCCTCCCGTTACATTGGTTGCTTCGATACGTAGACCGAGCTCGCGTAGTCGTGCACTGAATTCCGCAAGATGTGCGTCAGGAATGTCGGGTATGAGGACATTTTGCCAGACGGTCAGGCGCACGTCTCCAGATCCATAGCGTTCGGCGAGGTCCGCAAGACCCAGCATTTGAGGAATCGAAAGATAGCCTACAGGCACGACCACCCCGACGTAATTGAGTCCCGGCTTGTTTTGACTGTGGATGCCAATGTGTCCAGCGCGATCGATCTTCCGGCGTGGTTCACAGATTTCGAGCGGTGCGTGGTGCAGCTCGAAAGCGAGCTGTTTCTGAGTTTCCTCGATAAATTTTTCCTGCCCCCAATCGTCAACAAGATACTTAAGGCGAGCCTTTTTACGGTTTGTCCGGCAGCCGTGCTCACGGAAAACACGGATCATTGCCGCGGCTACCGGCACGCACTCATTGGGCTTGATGAGTAGGCCACAGTCGGAAGCAAATTGTTTGTGCCCGGTGATGCCACAGAGTTGAACGCGAAAGTAAACACCCGGTTCCATACCATGCCCTTCACCCACGCGCACGGCGTAGAACGCGATGTCATTCGTATCAGCACACACACTGATGGCGCCGCCGCCATCGAAGGAGATGTTAAATTTCCGTGGTAGGTCATACATTTCCCGTGTGTTGAGGATGTAGGTGTGCATGGCTTTGGCGAGAGGGAGAACGTCCATTATCTCCGTGCGATCGAAGCCAGCAGTCGGTGTTGCCGTTACATTACGGAGGTTATCCGCCCCCGAGCCTTTGGAAGTCATCCCAAGGTCCGCGAGCTTCAATAACACTTTCATGGAGTCGCGCGGCAGAATTTCGCGGACCTGAAAATTACCCCGTGTGGTGACATGGGCATAACCGCCTCCCCAATCACGTGCGATTTCGGCTAAACCACGTAATTGATGGGAACGCATGGCGCATCCAGGAATACGGCAGCGCAGCATGAGAGAATCTTGTGCTGGCTTGACGTAGAACAGGCCGTGAAATTTGAATCGAAAGACATCGCCGCCTTCAGGAAATTTATCTGCCTCAGCATGTTCCATCAAGCGATCGTAGGCGTCGAGACCATGAAGTTCGTGCTTGATCTGTTCTTCTTTGCAGAGGTCTTCGATCGGCACGCCATGGACCGAATCGATGACGTTGCCCGTAGTTGAAAGGGCTGGGTCGTTGGTGATTTGCCCTTGTGCAGTCTCACCGAGGAAAGGAACAAAACCACGCTGAGCAACTCCGCTGAAAAAGCCCTGGAGATACTCTTTCTGGTCTTGGGAAAACGAAGGAGGCTGTGGAGAATCCATTTTGGGTTTAAGATTTGAGGGTGGAGATACGTGAAATCGGCCGCACGATGGCTAGGAGGCTGCGCTTTTGCCGAAAGAAAGAGAGAGACTGCTGGCCCATGGCATAACCGTCGTCGTAATCGGAAGCTGCCGAAACAGCAGCATGCGCTACTTCCATAACCGCGAGTGAGACGCCTGCAGATTTGAGGGCCGGCTGCAGCGACTTTGGGTCAGCTTCAGAAGGCGTCGCGACATTCACCGAGCTGCCGTCGCCATGGAGTTGGTTCCAGTGAATCGGAGCATAACACTGCCCTGGAGACACACGGTCAGTCACATCGACTTGCATACGAAACTCACCATCGCTGTTGCTCACGGTCACACGGTCACCCGATTCGATTTGCAGTTGTTCTGCATCAAATGGATTCACTTCGAGCAAAGCTTTTTCGTTAAGCTGATTCAGTTGGGACACTCGCCCAGTCTTGGTCAACGTGTGCCACTGATGGGGATAGCGCCCCGTATTGAGTGTAAGTGTGCCAAGAGCTGCATCGCGCGGATCCGGAATGTAAGGAGTGGGAATGAATTGGGCGCGTCCTGAGGCCGTTGGGAAGCGCATCTGCGTTCCACAGCCATACCGCTTCTCGACGCCGTCTGAATGAGAGTCCGGGCATGGCCACATGAGTGACTTTTCCTTCAATCTAGAAAAGCTCATACCGCGCAGGTCGTAGCCTGTTTCCAGATTTGCGAAGAGCTGGATCTCATTGAAAACCTCTTCTGCACTTTCGAAATCAAAGCCCTCATATCCCATGCGCTTGGCGACTTCACAGATGATCTGCCAATCTGCCATAGCGTCGCCCGGTGCTGAAATCGCCTGCTGCATCCTGGTTACACGACGCTCAGAGTTTACCATGGTGCCATCAGTCTCAGCCCATAGAGCGCCTGGCAGGAGAAAGTCGGCATACTCACTGGTTTCAGTGGGGCTAAAGGCGTCTTGAACCACAACACACTCGGCCTGTTGCAAAGCTTCGATAACTCGACCGCTCCGTGGCATCGATGCTACGGGGTTCGTACCGATAACCCAGACCGCCTTTACCTCTCCAGCTCGCATGCGCTCAAACAACTCGATGGCTGCCGCGCCAGGCTTTGGCTGGATCGTTCCTGGTTCTACTCCCCAAATTTCCTCACAGAGTGTTCGGTCTTCGGCAGAAATGACGGCCCGTTGTCCGGGCAGCCCTGCTGCGAGATAACCCATTTCGCGCCCCCCCATAGCGTTGGGCTGGCCGGTAAGTGAGAAAGGCCCCGCTCCAGGTTTACCAATTTGGCCGGTTAGGAGATGTAAGTTACAGATTGCTGATGTATGAGCTGTGCCACGCGTGGATTGATTCAGGCCCATTGTCCAAAATGTCATCCAGCCCTTGGAGGCAGCTAGCAGATCGACGAGCTGATTCTGTTCATCAATATTCAATCCCGTTTGCTCTGAAACGAGAGCAGGGGTGTAACTGGCGACCGCTTGAATCGTTCCTTCTAAGCCCTCAGTACATTCTGCCACAAAACGATCATCGATCTTATCCCTACAAATCAAAGCCTTCAGCAAGCCGTTGAGCAAGGAAAGGTCCGTTCCGGGTGCGATCTGAAGATACAGGTCCGCCTTATCTGCAGTAGCCGTACGGCGTGGATCCACCACGATTATTTTGGCTCCCGATTCTTTCTTTCGACGCAAGACACGCTGAAAGAGAATGGGGTGACAATCGGCCATGTTCGAGCCGATGATAAAAAAGGTATCCGCCTGATCGATGTCGGCATAACTGGCCTCGGGCGCATCGGCCCCAAAGCTCTGTTTATAGCCGGTAGCGGCACTGGCCATGCACAGGCGGGAATTCGAATCGACATTATTTGTACCCCAAAAGCCCTTACAGAGTTTATTGGCTACATACTGGGCCTCGGTCGAGAGCTGACCCGATAGATACATGGAGAGGGCATCTGGACCATGTTGGGCACGAATGGCAGTGAATTGAGCTGCGACCGCGTTAAGTGCTGTGTCTGCCTTCGTGCGTTCCCATGAGGCCGAGCGATCTGATCGCTGGCAAAAATCAGTTAGACGACCTTCTTCATGAAGCGGGATGCCGCATGTAGCACCTTTGGTGCACAAGCGCCCTTCATTGACGGGGTGCTCGCGATCACCAGTTACCTTAACCACGCGATCTCCTTGTGAATGAATCAAGATACCACAACCGACCCCACAATAGGGGCACACCGAGCGCGTCGTCTTCGTCTCGGTAACGGTAGTCTGTTCACTGGCATTCATCTTGCAAAGAGTGTGCCCCGGGGTTGGGAAGACCGTCCGTCCCCCCGAAGCACTGGTCTCCACAACCAAAGTCTAGGCGCTCTTGGCCTCCTTCGCTGCTGCGCGCTCCGCTTTTTCGTGCTCACACTCGTCGAGGAAGGTGAGCAGGCGCTTACGATAACTAAAAAACTCTGGATGCTCCATGAGTTCGGTGCGGTCCCGAGGACGGGGAAAGTCGATTTCCATGACTTCGCCGACCTTGGCGTGCGGGCCATTCGTCATCATGCAGATGCGGTCCGACATGTAGACTGCCTCATCCACATCGTGCGTGATCATCATCGTGGTGATCTTCTCTTTATCGAGAATTCCTAAGATAACATCCTGCAATTCCATACGGGTAAGGGAATCCAGACGCCCAAATGGCTCATCGAGCAGGAGCATCTTTGGCTTGAGAGCAATGGCACGCGCCACACCAACACGCTGCTGCATACCGCCCGACATCTCACGGGGATATTTGTGCATAGCATCGGCCAGGCCAACGACGCTGAGTGAATACTCGACGATCACTTCCCGCTGTTTCTTTGAAGCATGTGGGTAACAACGGCGCACACCGAGCATGACATTCCCGAATGCAGTCATCCAAGGCAGTAAGCAAGGAGCTTGAAACACCACGGCACGGTCGGGACCCGGTCCAGTAATCTCACGCTTATCGACGATGATACCGCCATCGGTGATTTCGTTGAGTCCAGCAATCATGGTCAATACGGTGGATTTTCCGCAGCCGGAGTGACCGATCACACTAATGAACTCGCCCTTTTCCACTACCAGGTTGAAGCCGTCCACCACACGGATATCGTCTCCAAATGGGTTGGGATAGGCTTTCACCAGGTTATAAATTTCGACGTATTTTCTATCCTCGTGCATGGCTTTATGCGGCAGTGAACTCGACGGGAGCGATATCCGGCATTTCGATGCCTGATGAGACGCGGAGTTCTTTAGCCTCTTTGTTGAGGTTGATGAGGTATTGAGTGATGTCTCGCTTGAGCTCGACGAATCGGGGATCGCTATTCATCGCAGCGCGGTCGCGTGGACGAGCAATGTCGATATCGAAGGCAGGAGCCAGCGTGGCCTTCGGGCCCATCGTGAGCGGATAAACACGGTCGGCCAATAGGAGCGCTTCATCTACGTCATTGGTGATGAGCACGACAGTACGTTTATCCTCATTCCAAATACGCGTGATCTCGTCTTTTAGCGTTGCCCGGGTGAGAGCGTCCAGCGCGCTCAAGGGCTCGTCTAGGAGTAAGATATCCGGCTGCATCGAGAGCGTGCGCGCCAATGATACGCGTTGACGCATGCCTCCCGACAATTCGCTAGGACGTTTTTCCAGAGCTGGAGTTAGGTTGACCATATCCACGTAACGCTCCACATGCTCCTTGCGCTCAGCCTTGCTGTATTGCGGGTAGACCTGTTTCACCGCTAGCTCGATGTTACCGAAGACAGTCAGCCAAGGTAGCAGCGAGTAGTTCTGAAACATAATCCCCAGCTTCGGCGACGGCTCGCGGATACGATCGCCATGCAAAGTGATTTCCCCCTGATCAGGAGTTTGTAGCCCAGCCAGCATCGAAATAAGCGTGCTCTTTCCACTTCCGGAGAAGCCGATGACTGCTACAAACTCATTTTCTTCAACAGCCAGATTGACGTTCGACAGGACTTCGGTGCGGCTGCCCGCGGGCCCGTAGCCAATCGACACATCCTTCATTTCTAGGTATGCCATAACGATCCCTTGCGTAAGATACAGTTAGACTGCAGCACCTTGCCCGTCGAAAGAGACGAGGCGTTGGAGAACGATCATCATGCGGTCCAAGAAGAACCCGATGATCCCGACTACGAAGCAAGCGAAGATAATATTCGCGAAGGTGAGCGATGATCCGTTCTGATACTCGTCCCAAACAAATTTGCCCAGTCCGTCAGAAGAAGATAATGCCTCAGCTGCAATAAGTACCATCCATCCGACACCCATTGAAATGCGCAATCCTGCGAATACCAAGGGGAGAGCAGAAGGGATGATGATCTTAAACAAGCGCTCCCAGAAACCCAGGCGCAATACCCGTGCTACATTCAGGTGATCGCTATCGATCGAAGCAACGCCCAGGGCCGTGTTCACCAATGAGGGCCAGACGGCGCACATCGCCACGGTGCAGGCTGAGAAGATCAGCGCTGGGTTCACTCCGAGATGACTGATACCAGGAACAGCAGCAAAGAAGTTAAAAAGAGGATGGTTTTCGGGGTCTGGGAAAAATGCACCCACGACAATTTGGAAAATAAGGAGCCAGACCACCGGAGAAACTGGCTTAAACACTGCAATGATCGGGGTCATACAGGCCATAAAGATTTTATTTAGGCCACAGAGGATCCCAACCGGAACGCCGATGACTGTAGCCATCATAAATCCAATGAATACGGTGAACACCGAGCGTTGGATGTAGAGATAGATCGTCGCGGCTGGCGCGTATTGCTGCCCCTCTAAGCGCTCGATTGACGACTCTTGGCGCGTGATGCGTTTGGCACTGCTCAATGCGCTGCGCTCGGTTTCTGCGGCAACTAAAGCTGCCATATACTCGTCGCGGCTTGTATTCGCATCAGCGACGCACACTTCGCGGTTGCGCGTGGATAAAAGCTCCTCGCGTGTCTTTAAGAAAAAGAGTGCATCGGCTGCGCTGTCAGCCTCCTTGCGTGCGAGCTCGAGTGGTTTGTGTTTCTCGGCGCGGATCGCATCCATCTGTGCTTTGAGGACATCCACATCCGCACGTTCGGCCGCTGTCGCTTCGGAGTCTGCTTTGAGTGCGTTAACCAGGTCGGCTGCTTCAGCAGTCTTGGCAGCGACTTTAGCCGCGATCGCATTATAAGATTCTTTGCGCTCATTGGCCTTGGCGCGGTTTGCTGCGCGAAGTTCGTCGTGCTTGGCCTGGATTGGAGCGATACGGTCCGCAACGGTAGCCTGCCACTGAGTGGCGAGCGCGTCCACGTTGGCCCGGAGCTCAGCGACGATCGGCTCTTTTTCAGCGATAGACGCCTGGACTTCTTCGAGTCGTGCGGAGCGGTCATCGCCCTCGGCTAGAAAGTCCGCAGATTTTATTTTTTCGCGCTCGGCGATGGTGTCGTTGATGACAGCTGAATCCCAGACTACTGAAGGTGTAGGGACTTCGCCGGACTTGGTTTTGTGATTGGGACCTACCCAGGACCACACACCAAAACAAAAAAGGATGAAAATGATGGGGAGCGCTATATACTTGGTGATCGCCGCAATTTGCTTGGGCGGTTCTTCACCGTAGAGCAGCCGAACGACGGGGTCGAAGACGGTAAATCCCGATACGTCGAGTGCTTTAAGAATTTTATACTTTAGCTGCATGGCTGTGGAGAGGCTGGAAATGATCGAAGGGTTGGAAAAAAGGGCCCAGCGGCGGGCAAAAGACCTGAACCGCCGCTGGGCTTAACCACCATGATTGTTTACTACTAAAAACTAGGCCCGGACTTAGTCCTTGTTGCCGATTGTGTGAGCATTGAGGTAACCGATGGGATCGCGTCCATCGTAGGCGATACCGTCAATGAAGTCGCTCGGAGGTGTCGCAGGCTTGTAGCCCGCAAACTCTGCCTCAGGATCAAAGGCGGGGATCTCATCTTCTGTGATGTGACCTTCCTCAATCAGGAGCTTAGCCGCTTCCATATAGATGTCGGGGCGGTAGATCTCCTTCGCTGTGTCGTGATACCAATCTGCTGACTTGGGCTCAGTGATTTGTCCCCAACGGCGCATTTGAGTGAGGAACCAAATTCCATCGCTGTACCATGGGAAGGTAGAGTGGTATTTGAAGAAGACGTTGAAGTCAGGCATCTCACGCTTGTCAGTCTTCTGGAAGAAGAAGTAACCAGTCATTGAGTTCTTAATGACGTCGAAGTCTGCTCCCACGTAGTTAGGCTGAGAGAGGATACGTACGGCTTCTTCACGGTTGAGGAAGCTGCCATCAGCATCAGTCGCATCGAGCCACTTGCCGGCACGGATCAAAGCCTTGATGACTGCTAGGTGCGTGTTTGGGTTTTCGTCAGCCCACTTTTTAGTCACGCCAAATACCTTTTCTGGGTTATTCTTCCAGATGTCGTAGTTGGTGGTGACAGGAACACCGATTCCCTTGGCCACAGCTTGTTGGTTCCATGGCTCACCGACGCAGTATCCAGAGATATTTCCAGACTCGAGTGTGGCAGGCATTTGAGGGGGAGGTGTCACAGAGAGCTCAACTTGAGCATCGGTGAATCCCTTCTTATCCTCAGCAGTGTAGAAGCCGGGGTTGATGCCTGAAGCTGCAAGCCAGTATCGGATCTCGTAGTTGTGAGTCGATACGGGGAAAACCATCCCCATCTTGAGCTTCTCGCCGAGGTCGAGCTTTTCTTCTACGATTGGCACCAGAGAGTCAGCTGAGATCGGGTGCTCGGGTGTGTCTGTATCGAGCGCTGGATCGTTGGCCTGCATTTGCTCCCAGATCGCATTAGACACAGTGATACCGTTACCATTGAGGTCGAGCGTGTAGGCCGTGATAATGTGTGCCTGGGTGCCGAAGCCGATGGTCGCACCGATCGGTTGTCCTGAGAGCATGTGCGCTCCGTCAAGCTCACCAGTGATGACATTGTCCAGCAGCTGTTTCCAGTTGGGCTGAGCAATGACTTCTACTTGGAGGCCTTCCTCCTCGAAAAAGCCTTTTTCCTTGGCGATTACGATGGGCGCACAGTCTGTGAGCTTGATGAAACCGAATTTGAGCTCGTCTTTTTCAAGGTCGAGCAGCTCGGCGTGGAGGGACGCCACTGAGGCGACGCAGATTGCGGTTAATTTACGAATAAGGGCATTCATTTTTTATGCAATATATTGTTAGAGAGGAGATTAGTATGTGAATTGGATTTGCGCCCAGAAACGGTTGCGGTCAGCAAGGTTGTCACCTTCATAGAACGCTGCCTTGAAGAGCGTGCTGACATTTTCGTTGATCTTGTAGGTCGCGAGCAGATCGATTTCGTCGCCATCAGCCAAGCTGCCTTCGTCAGAAGAAAAGTTGTGGTAGATAGCCTTCACTGGAACGGGTCCGATTTTACCTGCAATGGAGATGTAGTAGTTCTCAAGACCACCCGCTCCGCCATTATTCAGATAAGCATCTGCCCAACCATTGAAAGCGTGCGCAGTAGCAAGAGGCGTAACAAATCGACCTGCCCCATCATCACTGCCAAGCAGCTCGTAGCCGACGGCAACAGTGATGCCAGAAGCGCTACCAGAAAGCATCAGGTGTGCGTAGTCTGTCTCGATGTCAGTGTCGGATTCCTGACGAGCATATTCAGCACGATATCCGATCTTGACCGAGTCTGTGGGATGAGATCCCGCGACGTAGGCACCAAACGTGTCTGTATCGTTGGCTGCTGGGGCTGTACCGTCAAAATCGAGGAAATATCCATAAGCGCCGAAGGTTATATTCTCTAAACCTTTGTAAGTAAGATTGATTAGGTGTGAATCACTATCCCAATCTGACTTGTCTGCGAGGATGCGGTTGATCTCGTAAAGGTATGCATAGCTGAGCTTCATACCCTCGTATGAGTAGCTCGCGCTCACTGCGTCGAAGGTCTGCTCGTTTTGGCGCCATCCGACATTTCCGATAAAACGCGCGTTGTCGTAGATCAGGCGTTGGCGGCCGCCTTTGATGAGAAGTCCCTCGGTGGGCTTGAAGCTCACATATGCTTGATTCAGCTCAGAAGTTGTAGGGTCTGCGATGATTGACTTAGAGCTATCTCCATCAACGATGCCGTTGTAAGCATCTTGGTCGACAGCAGAGACATTCACGAGCTCAACGTATCCGCCGATACCTGATTGCTCAGCGAATTTGTAACCGATGAGCGTGCGGGCTGTGAGTGCGTTGCCCTCGTCGCGGTTGTCAAAATCGGCAAACTCATACCGAGCGCGGATGCTGAAACTGAAGTCGCCTTCAGTGAAGAACTCCTTGGCACTTTGGCCATAGGAGAAAGAGGAGGCAGCAAGCGTGCATCCTAGAATTGTAGTTTTGGCTATGGAAGCTGACATCGTATTAATCGATTTAATCGTAGTTTGTGTCTATTTTTTGGCTGTGGACTGCCCCCTCATACGCACCAACAATGCCATCCATGCCAATTTACCTATTTTGAAACGAGCAGGAATTCTCATTATTTTAATGAATTTCTCTCATTTAATAAACAATGAACAAGATTCATGTATTTGCATGAGCTGCTCGATAGCGGAGTGCCGCTCGGCCTAAATCAGCCCATCGCCTGGGCTGCGCGCTCGGCTTCGTCGTAAAGATCTTCCCAGAAGACTTGTTTCAAACCGTCAAACTCGGCCAACTTGAGGGCTTCTCCCTCAGAAGAGGACGCCAAGGCATCCAAGTAGAATCGAGCAACCTCCTCAGTCGGACGATTGGCATCACCGTGACCAAAATTAATCAAATGTTCGATTTTGCACATGTTCTCAACTCCATCGAGATAAGAGCCCTGGTAAATATCGCTCAATACAGAGTCGTCTATTCCTAGATAGGAACTGCTTCCCAAGACCGATGCTAGGTGATCAGCATGTTCGGGGTTTTGGCAATAACGGCAGGCACGTATCACGGCCGCCAAAAAGGCAATGTGCTCCTCAGGGCGATCTTCAGCGAAACGCCGTGTCGTCATAACTACCTTTTCGGGAGCTGAGGGAAACAAATCCGAACCGAGCGCGATCGTCCAACCAATACCTCGGCGCGCCGCCAAGGAATGCCAGGGATCGCCAACGCAAAAGCCATCGAGTGTGCCTGCTGCCAGATTGCGCAACGCCTGTCCCGGTGGTACGGTCACCACTTTAACGTCCTTGCCTGGCTGAAGTCTGAGGTTTTGCAACCAGCGCATAAGGATGTGGCGGTGGGTCGAGATGCTACTCACAACACCTAATGTATAAGTCCGCGCCCAGCGCGAAGAGCGCACCTCTTGACGAAATTCTTCGGCAGACTCGACCCCGCGTTGGCGCACCGACGTAGAAAAAGATATACCGTTGCCTCCTTGGTTAATCACCATAGCCGTCCCACACGGACATGCACGACCTACCAGACCTAAGGTCGCCGCAATCGGCATTGTGCCAATAGCATGAGCCGCATCGAGCTGACCTAAGACCACTTTATTCAACACCGAAGACCAACCCACTTCGCGCGAAAGCCGCACGCGTAAACCTGCATCTTTATAGTAACCCAGTTCTCCAGCCATGATGAGCGGAGCCGCATCACAGAGCTGAATATAGCCAATGTTTAAAAATGTTTCCAAAATTAATTAAATACGTTCATGGTGTAAATTAGCTTCTGGCACAAGACTTGTAGCAAAATAGCTAAAGACATGCCCAACTCCGAAATCATCGACAGCCGACAACTGCTCAATTTCGTCAAACTGGCAGAAACGCGTAGTTTTACTCAAACAGCAAAATCGTTGAACCTGACACAGTCTGCGGTCAGCCATTCGATTAAAAGCCTTGAGGAAGACCTCGGGTGTCGCCTGTTCGAACGTATCGGCAAAAAAGTGTTTTTGACTGTGCAGGGCGAAGGCTTACTCGCCAATGCCAACCAGATTATACACCTTATGACCAGTGCTCGAGAGCGGCTGATACATCATTCCTCCTGGGGAGGGGGTCGCTTGAGAATCGCAGCTGCTTCAACGATCTGCGAATATCTAGTGCCAGAAATTCTTAGGGAATTTAACGAGAGCTTTATCGAATGTGATCTGAAACTCAGGTCAGTCGATGCCCCGAGCATTGGCCCGCTCATCGCCAACAACACAGTCGATCTCGGATTTACGATCTATACTGAAGACATGGATCCCGAGCTTCAGTTTCAAGAGATCTTCCGCGATACCCTACAGTTTGCCGTCGCCCCGAACCATCCATGGCTCGAGAGGCGACGCCTCAACCGACGTGACATCGAAGAGGCCAATATCCTCACCTATACTTCGAGTAGCCTCACTCAGCGCATGATCCTTAATTATTTGCAGGAACATGGAATTAAGTCTCCAAACTTCACGGAGATCGGGAATGTCTCGACCATAAAAGAACTGGTTAAAATTGGCCAAGGTGTGGCACTCCTCCCTCACTGGGTAATGGAGGAAGACCGCTCACAGGGATTGATCCTGACCATCCCGATGCCCTATGGAGGCATTGAACGCACTTGGGGAATCGCCACGCTCAAGGGACGCCCCGAATCCTTGCTCGAAGAAACGTTTATCGGCTTGGCACAGGACTGTTGCCGTCATCGGATTGCCCCGGTAGAGGTCATCTTTGAATAATGATTGAGCGAGAGAATTTAAGAGGGCTGGTCGTCGCAGGGGGCAGGTCAAAACGGATGGGCCGCCCCAAAGCACTCCTAGAATACCGAGATGGACTCCCTCAATGGAAACACGCTGCCATGCTCCTCGCTACACGTTGCAGCGAAGTCTTTGTGTCCCTCTCGGCTCAATCAATCATCGAAGTCGAGCCGCCGTTCAAAACTCTTTTTGACACAGAAACGGATCAAGGGCCCATACACGCTTGGGCACGCGCATCTGAAATCGCTCCGCATTGCTATTGGCTCTGTATCAACTGCGACCTACCACGGGCAGATATTGAAATGATCGATTCTTTGTTAAGCTCCAAAAGCGATCATCTGGCGCGCGCCTTCATGAATCCTGAGACACAGTTTGCCGATCCCCAATGCGTGCTTCTTTCTCCCGATGCCCTCACCCGACTCGACGATGCTTACCGCTGGGGTATGCGTACTCCGCGGCGCTTTATCGCTGAATTACCCGTGCACACCCTTGAGCCCCAGCGCTCCGAATGGCTAGAGGGAGCCAACACTCCAGAAGACTTCATACGCATCCGCGACTCGATTTAGCTATGCAACAGATCTCAATCCTCCAGCTCTATATTTCGCCCAATCACATCTTTTATGGACACCACGGAAAGGAACCCGGCAAACATGTCGCCAGTCCGGCAAAGACCATAGTCTGCCACGCGGGCCACGGCATCGAGGGCGATCGCTTTTACGATTTTAAAGAAAACTACAAAGGGCAGATCACGTTTTTAGAACAGGAGCAGGTCGACAAATTAGCTGCAAAACTAGAGTTAGAAGACATAGATCCTACGCGCCTTCGTCGAAACGTCATCACTCAAGGAATCGACCTAAACAGCCTCATAGGCAAAGAGTTTACCATCGGATCGATGCGCTTCGCAGGCACGGAAGAATGCAGCCCTTGCTACTGGATGGATCACGCCGTAAGCGACGGCGCCGAAAGGTGCCTACGCGGCCACGGCGGCTTGCGAGCGCGTATCCTGAACGATGGCAAATTGAGTCCGGGAACATATCCGCTTGTCGTCGCCTAAACAGTAAGTCTCCGGCTCAACTATGCTCCTCAAACCACTGCCGGTTGATCTCCAAAAACACATCTTTCCAATAATAAGCATCGAGCATCTCCGAACAGATGTGGCCGAGCAGCCATAGAGCTGCATACAAAGCCTCGACTGAAGCCAAACCGCCCTGAGGGTCCTCACTTATTTTACTCACACGCGGATATGCTGTGAGCAAACCAGCCGGCAAACTTCGGCGCGTGGGCTCACCCTCTAGACTAGCCTCAAGATCAGGCAGCAAGCGCCAAGTGCTATCTAAAAGCACGAGCTCATTGCCTGCATCGACCTGGCTCAATGGCGGAGCATCCACCGCGAGAATGATTTTTCCTGAAACATCGAACCGCTCACCCCGCGTCGCCTTGTAAAACACCAGATCCCCCCTTCCACGCAGCGGCTCGAGACTGCACTTACTGAGGCGTTCCTTCGGATGACGGATGATCGTTGCTTTTACCATTTCTGCTAACCTAGTCTCAGCTCTTTTCACGCAACAAGCTGAAACAAATATGAAATACCTTTCTACTCGTGGCCATCCAGAGCGTCTCTCATTCCGAGATGTGGTTGCCTCTGGGCTAGCGCCGGATGGTGGCCTGTTCGTCCCAGAGACGCTACCTGACTTATCTCAACACGTCCCTTCCTGGCAAAACTTAGCCTACCCAGAAATCGCCTCTGGCTTTTTCAAAATCTTTGCCGACGACATCGACATCGGAGTGTTGCACGAACTGGCTTATCGCGCCTACCGGAATTTCGACCATCCCGAGCTCGCCCCGCTGAAGCCGCTGTCGGACAAGCTCACCGTCCTCGAGCTATTTCACGGCCCTACCCTCGCCTTCAAAGATTTCGCTATGCAACTCCTTGGGCAGCTAATCGAGTATCAGGTCAAGATGACCAAGAAGTCGGTAACGATACTCGGAGCCACCTCAGGCGACACCGGGGCAGCTGCGGTCCAAGGGCTCATGAATAAGGCTGGGGTCAATGTGTTCATTCTCTATCCTCACGGAAGGATATCCCCACTCCAGGAACGCCAAATGACCTGCACCGGCGCAGCCAACGTCTATCCTATCGCCATCGACGGGGCATTCGACGATGCGCAATACGCGCTAAAAGATGTGTTTGGCGACGCCACATTCAAAGCTGAGACAGGACTCACTACCATCAACTCGATCAACATTGCCCGTGTGCTCGCGCAATGCGTCTACTACATTTATGCATGGCTCAATCTGCCTCAAGCAGTCCGCGAAACCAGCAATCTCGAGTGGGTCGTGCCAACAGGGAATTTCGGAAACATCCTAGCGGGATGGATGTGTCAAAAAATGGGTATCCCTCTAGGTTCTTTTCGCATAGCGACGAACCAAAATGATATCCTCCATCGCCTGTTCACCACAGGTAAATATGAGGTCGAATCGGTCCAGCCGAGTCATGCACCGTCCATGGATATTCAAGTGGCTTCAAACTTTGAACGCTTTGTCTATTTTGCCGAGCAAGGCGACACGGCAGCCGTAAAAAAGACCATGGAGACGTTCCGCGAAACGGGCAGCTACACCTTTAAGGACTTTGACCCGAGCACCTTCACAAGTTCACGAACCGACGATGCCGAGATCCAGACGATCATCGGCGATGTCTATAAGCAGCATGGCTACGTGATCGACCCTCACACCGCTTGCGGATTCAAAGACATCAATGCCGACAAGCACAGCATCATCCTCTCTACGGCGCATCCCGCAAAATTCCCAGAGGTTGTCGATGCGGCCACCGGAATTGAGCCCAAGGCGGATACGCTCGAAACACTGAAGTCCAAAGACATCGTCAACACCCGCTTGGCTGCAGAGCCAGAGGCAATCAAGGCTTTTATCCGCAAACAACTCGCTTAAACCGACTTTCATCCCGATGCCTGTTCCTGCATCAGACGACGCCGACATCCTGATCGTAGGCGCTGGCGTATCTGGATTGGTCTGTGCCTTGCGTGCCCAGGAACTTGGCCTGAAGGCGCTGATCTTGGAAAAAGACACCGTTCCAGGCGGTCGCGTCGGCACCAGCCAGCACGGGGATTGCCGGACGGATCACGGTTTTCAGATCCTGCTCACTGCTTACCCCGAAGTACAGCGTTTCCTCAATCTCGATGCGCTCGATCTTGGGTTTTTCTCCCGCGGGGCGCATATTTGGGAGGGCAAAAATTGGCGATCTCTCGTCGCACCTGTAGACGAGCCTGCCGCGCTCAAAGCAAGCCTCTTCAACGCCCCTCTCCAGTTCGGTGATTACCTTAGGCTGGCAAAAACGATCTGGTCTGGGCAAAAAGCAGACTGGACGACTACTTTCACACAGGAAGCGTGCAGCACCCTTAGATTTCTTGAAGCCGACGGATTTTCTAACACCGCGATCGAACTATTCTTTAAGCCATTTCTCGGGGGTGTCTTTCTCGACGATAAACTTGAAACGAGTGCTGCCATGTTCCGCTTTGTCATGGACATGTTCGCGCGCGGCCGCGCGGCCCTACCCGCCGGAGGAATGGAAGCAATTCCCGAACAACTCGTCACTCGCCTGGATGGGGGAACACTGCGCACCGATTGTCCGGTCGCGTCAATCAATGTTTCGAATCGAACGGTTCATCTAGAAGATGGCACTAGCCTTCAGAGTCGCGCGATTGTGGTCGCAACCGATGCCCATGTGGCCAGCCAGTTTTTTCCTGATGCCCTCCCGAAAATTCCTTTTAATGCCTCCCGTGCTTGGTGTTTCCGCATGGAGCGCGACAACCGACCCAAAGAAATAAACAAAACGCTGCGCCTGATCTCCGACCCTCAGAATCCATTACGTCTCATCGCTTGCCCGAGTGCCGTTGCCTCAGGTTATGCCCCGTCTGGCGTCGATACCGTGACAATTACGCCAAAAGTTGGCGCTGAAGATTTAGAGGAGAGCGCTGTTCGCAAGAGCCTGAAAACCGTGCTGGGGTCGTGTGTCGAAACATGGGATCTCATCGCCAAGTATCACATCCCGAGGAGTCTACCGCGCCAGCAAGCACCCGACTTTAAAAGCATGCCCGGAACGATGAAGCTATACGATCATGTTTACCTCAGCGGGGATGCCTATCATACGCGCTCGCTCAATGGAGCCATGCTATCCGGTCGCCTTGCGGCTGAGGCGATCGCGCAGAACCCTACTACGTCTTAAGCAGCGTCTGAATCACCCCTTGATTCCATGCGTTACAGCGCGGAATGGACCGGCCGTTGGACACAGCGTGATGCTTTAGAGCTTTCTCAAAAGACTCTGGAAAATCTCCTGCGTACCAACACAGCCACGTACTGCTCAGGTCTTGATCGCGCATCGCCGCTATCACCGGCAACCATGCGTCAATCACCAGCGTGTCCAAACGTGACCCACCGATCGTTCCAGCAACTAGGGTCTCGCTGATCAGCTTTTGGAGAGCAGGCATATCAGATTCACGACGGTATGCACCGACATCGCCAGGCCCATCCGGACTCAGTGTGGACCAAGGTAGGCCCACCAAGGCTTCTGGCCAACTGCCGTTCTTCTTCCACAGTTGCTCGTATTGCTGAATTCGAATTTCGGGACGGTTGGCAGGACGTTGGCCACCGCGCACCCATTTAGCTTTTGAGGAACCGAATGCATCGTTTGAGACAACAGAGCCAGAGCGCCACGCACTCGACGGATATTTCAAAGCCAATTCACTCATAGGCGCTCGATTCTTGCGATAGCCCAAGACCTCGAGTGTGAGCTGATGGATCGTCTCTTCGAAGCCGTTAAGCTCCAGACGACGACGCACAAACTTCAGCTTCTGCTCCCAGCGATCAAGAGCATGCGACCACAGCTCACCCCGAATTTCTCTTACATCCATTTCTGCCCAGTGATTGAATAACTGCCCCAATTCAACGGTCTCAAACACACCTATAAGGCAAGATTCTACATCTTCGGTCAGATAGGGCCCCAGCACCAGCGTGGGCATGTTGGCATCCGCTGAGTCTCGTTTAGGTTCAAAGAGGACAACATGGAGGCCCACACCGTCAAAATTTGTATCCCCTGAGTGCCCGTGGCGTCCCCAATCTTCCAGGTATAGATGTATCTCGACGTCACAGCGCAACTCGCTTCCGTCGACGAGTAAGACCGCATTTTTGAAATCGGGCCCCGCGCCTGAGCGATTCCAGACTCCTGGGTGTTGGACCCGCAATTCGCGACCATCACGGAGTCTCATATCCCGACTGCGTATCGCTTGAAGCGACCATAGGCGCTGGATAGCCCGCTCAGTTACGGTGATCGGGCCATACTGACCTGGCAGCTCAGCAACCTGTCCTAAAACGTAATCATCCTCCATATCAGCTATCTCAGAAGGGACGGCCTTAAGCTCAATGAAAAACGCGATCCATCCTTGAGTTTGCATGGTCCGCGCTTCGCGGTATTTCTCTATTATGCTTCAATGGTTTCGGGATAGTGTAGTCTACGCGACGAGTTGCTTACTCGTTGCGACCGCTGCTGCTGATCCCATCCTAGAGTTACAGGCTTTTACCGAAACTTACTGCCTCGAATGCCATAGTGCTGCGCGCAGCGAAGCGGGCTTCACGATCGACAGCCTCTGGACGACGCAGACACCATCACTCTCAAGTTTGGAGGATTTCGAAAGCGTCCTCAGTTTCGAGGAAATGCCTCCTGCTGACGCAGAGCAGCAACCGGCTCCCGAGTCTTATGCTACAATGCTTAATCATATCGTGGAGTGGAAAAATCAGCTAAAAGAGAAAAGTAGGCCACCCCCCACAGCGTCAATCCGCAGGCTTTCTAATTATGAGATCGAGAAGAAAATAGAGAGCCTCACAGGCCAAAGGATTGATACGCGTGCAATCTTGCTCCCTGACCCGGCTGCCGGCGAAGGATTTTCAAATGTCGACGCAGCTCTATTCTTCGATGCAGATCGGCTCGAACGAGTCATCCAACTGGCTGAGCATGTTGCTGAACGGGCGATACTCAGTCCTGGAACAGGCATTAAATTTGGCCCAATGAACGCGGCTCCCCTGACTCCGTCTTCGCACAAGGCGGAAAATGCCCGTGCCCTCTGGGCATTCCTCAATACTAAACTGGAAGCCCATGTTCCAGAAACAGTCGCTGATCTCCGGGTCGCCGATTATCTAGAGGCTGCCTGGAGAGTGCAGCATTCAGATGCGGACAATGTCGATCAATTCATCGAACAGATCGCTCGAGAAAAAGATCTAGCTGCACCTACCCTCGAAAGATACCTCTCATTTCTTAACAATGAGGCCACAGATAATCGGCTCACGCAGCTGATAACGAATTACTGGCAGACCATATCAGCCCCCGGTGCAAGCCAGCCAAGATTCAAAGACACGGCCTGGCAGATTGAGGGTTGGTATGAACCCTACCGCGGCGCTATACCCGTTCATCTCCAACGAGACATCGAAGTCGACCGAGCACGGCGGTATTACCGCTGGGTGCCAGGAGTAGACGAAATCTATCTCGTCGCCGGCAGCGCTGGAGACGGAGCGCGCGGCGATGTCGTCACCTGGAGACATATCGTATTTAGCAACGATCCAGATGTGTTTGCTCTACCTCCCAAGGAACGCAGATGGAAGTCCTACCATCAATGGCTTGAGCGCACACTCCAAGAGGATCTCGCAAAGTGGAGTGAGATCCAGCAGAGTGGAGTGACCGAAGAAAGCGAGATCCTCAGGAAACGAATCGATCGCTCCGTAAAGGTGTCCCAAGAGTGGTACAAACGCCAAACCGATCAAAATGAACTGCGTATGCAGGCCCCAGAAATTTTGGCGCTCCCCGTTCCAGAAGGAGCAAAGTGGTTTCAATTCATCGGCCAGGCCACTCCCAGCGAAGAGGATGCTCCCCACACTTCCTTACAATTCTATCCCAGCATCTATCCTGTTAGGAGTGCTGCAGAATGGGTAACGCGTGAAAATGTCTACACGACACGAGGCTCCCAAAGGCACAAAGAAATCATGGCCGATTTCCGCCAAATGAAACGCTGGATACCCCATTCCTTCGAAGCCCGCATTAAGGCCGCCGCGAATTCATTTTTGCGAAAGGATGCATCTCAAACAAAATCGCCAGGACAGGAACCCGCTCCGGGGTCAGCCCTTTACCCAGTAGATACCGCTGCGATCATTGCATCATGGGATACCGAAAGTAGAAAAACCTACGACGCACTCATGCTGGACCGTTCATTTTTCGGCGTGGCTGAAGAAGACCGCGGTGCAAACTGGCTCAAGCATATGCGGGCCCATCTCGAGAGCCCGGAGTTTGCCTGGGTAGACTCCGTCGAACTCGATCCGTGGCTAGAGTCTGGATTAAAACCCGAAGACGCTATCCGTGGGGTGATCGCACAATCGATCGCATCCCCAGAGTTCTTGCTTGTTTCTGAGGAGGGTTTGACTGCTAACCAAATGAAAGCCCAACGCCTGAGTTATTTCCTTTGGTCTATGGCGCCTGATCCTGAGCTCGAGGCCTGGGCGACATCCGAAGAACCGGCCAATCTGCCTAATCAGATCGATCGGATGCTTGCGGACCCACGAGCCGTCACCCTAGCAGAAACTTTCGCCGGTGAGTGGTTGGGCTTCTCTCAGGAGGCTATACCGGTCGAAGCTTTCAGAGCTGAATTCCCAGATTTCAATGAGCCAGTCGCTCAAGCGATGCGCGCCCAGATGGTAGCGTTCTTCAGCGACTTTTTTCAGAATAACCGCAGCATCTCCGATTTATACAAGTCCACCCGGAGTTTCCCAAATCCGGTCCTGTCAGACTTCGCTGGGGCAACCTCAGCACAAAGACCAGGTGGCCTCGTCACTATGCCCTGGGTATTGACTCACACCAGCTTTCCACACCGCACGAGCCCTGTAAAACGGGGCACTTGGATACTTGAACGCCTCATAGGCGATGCGCCTCCCCCTCCCCCGCCCGATGTTCCGGTGCTTGAGACGGCTGCAATCTCAGCGAGCATGACCGTTGAACAGCAATTAGCGGTGCATCGCGACAATCCCGCTTGCGCGAATTGCCACCAACGTATCGACCCTCTCGGACTCGCGCTGGAGGGATACGATCCTGTGGGGCGCCACATTCCTGATAAAGACTCGAAGGAGATTTTAAACATACTTCACGAGGCACGTGATAAGATCACCCAACAATTTGTGCGCAAGCTGCTCGGTTACGCCTTACGCCGCGAGTTAACTCTTTATGATTTACCGCTCATTGAACGCTTGAGCGACCATCCCGACCAAACGGTAGCCGACCTAATTAAAGAGATCGTACAATCTCCTCAGTTCTCCCAACACCATGCCAACAATTAGAATCCCAAGACGCAACTTTCTGAAGACAGCTGGCTGCTTCGTGGGCCTCCCCTGGCTTGAGACTTTCGCAAATATATCAGATGCAAAGCCACCCCTACGCCTCGCGGTCGTATTTATGGGCAATGGTGTAAACCCAGCGACATGGAATGTTTCGGGTGATAGCAGTAACCTAGATCTTAGTGGCTCCCTAGCCCCTCTCCAAAAATACCGCGACCGAATCTGCGGATTCAAGGGACTGTGGAATCCCGCCTCCCTCGACGGCGTCGGAGCACATTACCCAAAAATGAATGTCCTCTCAGGACTTACCGTCAAGCGATCGACTACGGACATCGAGTTGAGTACGACCATGGATCAGGTCATAGCACAGCAATTCACTGGCATGACTCCGATTGAGAGTTTAGCTCTAGGTATTGAACCGCCGATGCATCGCGTCGAAGAAGGCTATACAGCCCTATACTCCTCCAACATCTCATGGAGCAGACCCAACCGACCGGCTCCCAAATGGATCGACCCACAAAAAGTATTGGCGCGCCTCATGGGCAATTCTTCTGAGCAACGGTCTTTCTTGGCAGATAGGATTTTCACTCAAGCAAAGGCGTTTCAAAAGAACATCTCCTCAGCGGACCGCAATGTAATCAACGAATATACACAAGCGGCAGAAGAGCTCCAAAAACGCTTGGCCACATCAAACGCCACTTCGCTCAATACAGCAGTGCCCTCGCTGTCTCCACGCATCGGATTTGGTGACCACGTCGATCAAATGTTTGAACTGATGAGCTTTGCTTTTCGCTCAGACCTCACCCGAGTCATGACATTTATGATGAACAATGACCTATCGGGAATGAGTTTTGATTTCTTGGACGGTGTGCGCGGAGGCCACCACAGCATTTCACACCACGTCAACAACCCAGAGCGCCTCGACATGTATACGCGGGTCAACACGTATCACATGGAACATATGGCAGGGTTTCTTGGAAAACTAGACTCGATCAAAGAAGCCGATGGCAGCTTGCTGGACAATACGTTGGTCCTTTTCTGTTCCAGCCTTATGGATGGCAATATTCACGACTCCAGAGAGCTGCCCATTCTGATCGCAGGCGGCCAAAATCACGGAATCCGCGGCAATCGATTTTTCGACATGAGCCAAAGTGAAAACCGCAAACTTTGCCGACTACATCTTGCGATTATGGATAAAATGGGCGTGCGCTTAGATCGATTCGGTGATGCGTCGACACATCTCATAATTTGATCGCACAGGCCGCCCGCACTCACCGCCAATCATGCTTCGGGTAACGTCCGGCCAGGTCTTTCTTTATTTGCGGATAGCTACGTTCCCAAAACCCAACGAGGTCATCAGTGAGCTGAACCGGACGCCGGTTCGGTGCGAGCACTTCAATCGTAATGCTCACCGCACCATCGCAAACTTTCAAATCGTTCGCTTTCAAGTCATATAGCTCCTGAACCGTGGCCGGTAAAATCACACGCGCATGCTTGGCATCGTAACGTAGCTTGGCTGGTTTGCGACGGGTTGGCAGCAGAAATTCCTCAGGCGCTAGATGATCGAGTAAAGGATGCAACATATCCGGTATCCACGCTTTTAAAACCGGCCATACTTCCCGTCCCACAAGGTCTTTCTCGCGGGACGCACCAGAACAAATCTCTTCAAGCATCATACGCCGACCTGCCTCATCGATCACACTGACCCCCAATTCGGGCTGCCATTGTGCAACACAATTCACCCGCTCGATCCACTGCTCCACCGATGCATCCCACGCCCTGATTTTCCAGTCTCCATCCAGCACCTTACCCGCACAAAATTCAGCGGCAGCCACAGCGTCCACCTCACCACCCGGCTCCTCTTTAATAACCAAATCGCGGTAGGCCGTCACTTGAACCGCTTCCAGCGCTTGACGTGCCTTGTCGAAACGCACCGTTCCGTAAGTCTTGATCTGATCCGGAAAACAGCCGCGCAGCATCTCTAAATCGATGGCCGTCAGCTTATCGAGATAGGTCGAAACACCCCCACGGCTGGTCCGCTCATCCAGCTCAATCGCCACAAAGAGCTGTGCCTGCCGCACCCCACTCTCGCGACGGATATCACCCCGCTTCCCTCCGACGAGCTCACAGCGCAGTGTTCCGCGATCAAGGCGTCGTCCGACATGATCGGGAAATCCGCGCAAAAAGCAGCGAGCAAGCGACTCAGTGATAGGCGAATCCTCACGACTGATCGCATTCTCAGGAACTTGTTGCCGCAACTGCCGCGCAGTCTTAGCAGCTTCTCTCAGAGACACGCCATGCAGGCCCCACTCACGGCAAAACCGCATATCAAAGCGCGTCTGTGCCACCTGCTCCCAAACGATGAGGTATTTCCAGAGATCGCTTAGCTCCGCATCATCATGCTGCTCCCACCAGGCAACCCGTTCTTTTTCCTTCCGCCTATCTTTGAGCTGCATGATGACATCGCGCTCCTGAAACAGCGCTACCAGCACACAGATGGCATCCAGGTGTTCTGAACCCGCCGCCTCAAGCAACACCCGCGCATAGCGAGGATGGACGGACATACGGGCCATCTGTCTACCCATCTCAGTAATATGCCCCGATGCATCCAGAGCACCGATCCAATTTAAAACGGAGCGCGCCCGTTCGAGACGTTGCTGATCTGGATAATCCATCCACTTAAGCTCATCCCAGTCCACATGTTTCGCCGCTCCGATCGTGAGGAGCACATCACTCAAATCGACACGAAGCAGCTCCGGATCTTCATTAACGGGACGGTTCCCATGCTCACTCTGCCCCCACATGCGCACACAGCGACCGGGCGCAAGCCGCCCAGCACGACCCGCGCGTTGGTCCGCTGACGCTCGGCTGATGGGCTCGATATAAAGGGTATTAATCCCTCGATGCGGATCATAGCGCAGTTTACGCGCAAGGCCTGAGTCAACCACCTTGGTCACCCCCGGGATGGTGAGTGAAGTCTCCGCGACATTGGTCGAAACGATCACCTTCGGACGACTGCCCTCGTTCAGAGCAAAATCCTGTTTCTCCGGCGACATCTCCCCGTGAAGGGCACAGATTTCAAGTTGTCGTAGCGAACCGATACGCTCCAAAGCTTCGAGAGTCCGCCCAATCTCAAAAGCGCCCGGCATAAACACGAGACAAGACCCCTCAGGTTCCTCTTCGAACAATTGGCTCACGTGCCAAGCAGCTTGCTCCCAAATCGGTTTGCCATCGACCCGCTTTGGCTGCGCCGCATAGCGAATGTCCACCGGGAACGTTCGCCCAGAGCAACTGAGCACCCTACAGGGGTTTAAGTATTCAGACACCCGCTCCGTATCCAAAGTAGCGGACATCACACCAATACGAAGATCGGGGCGCAGCTTGTTTTGAATATCCAACGCAAGCGCCAGGGCTACATCGGCCTGGAGACTGCGCTCATGAAACTCGTCAAAAAGGATAGCGCCCACACCGTCCAGCTTCGGCTCATTCAAAATTCGCTGGGTGAGCATACCTTCAGTAATGTATTCGATCCGCGTCTCAGCAGACACAACATGAGCATGGCGCATGCGAAAGCCCACCGTGTGCCCCGGCTCCTCACCTCGCTCTGCAGCAACACGCTTGGCCAACATCCGCGCGGCGATCCGGCGTGGCTGAAGCACCAAGATACGTTTGTCTGACGGCAGGCAGCCACCATCAAGGATCATCTGCGGCACCTGAGTCGATTTTCCTGACCCGGTCTCTGCTCCAATAATTACCCGACTACACTCTTTATCCTGAAACAGAGAAACAATAGCACCCCGCAACTGCTCAATCGGCAACACCGATGGGTCTTCCGCAACCACCTCAAGTATCGATGTAAATCACACAGCCGGTCACATCGCAGAAATGCGGCGTACCATGCACCCGAGCATCCTCGATCGTTTCCTGAGAGACTTTCAAATGACTTCGCCGACACATACCATCTTCAATCGGCGCGACAAACGGAGGACGGTTTTTCAAATTCCGCTTAGCCTGATCATACGCGCGAATAAACTTTGTGGACGCCTTTCCACGAGCATCTTCATAGGCCGTTGTGACCTGCTCTAGCTCAGTCTTTAGATTCAGCTCTATTTCTTTGATTTCAGCCATCTCGGAATCCAAAGCGGCCAGGCGACCATCAAGCGTCGATTCTAATTCCTTTACCCGCTCAGACTCCTCATCAATCTCCATCATCACTTCCAACTCTTGGGTCTCGAGGTCGCTGATTTTTGTCTGAGTTGTCTCAATCTCATGAGTCAGCGCTTGATATTCCTCGTTCTTCTTTACCGAGAGTTGCTGGTTCTTGTATTTGGCGACCTGTGTCTCTGCAGAGCCCAATTCATTCTCCAAGTCCTTACGACGGACTTCCAAGGCACGTAGAGTCGACTTCTTTTCCTCAAATTCATCGCGCGCCGCAGTCTTTTTTCCCTCCAGCGTGTCGATCTTCGCAGGAATCGCTGCCAGCTCTTTTTCGAGCCTTATCTTTTTAGTATCGCGATCCTGAACAGTCAGGAGCTCTTGCACCTCGGGGTCGATCATGAGTCACGATTGCATCTACAGTGCCTAATAAGATCAATGAGAAAGCATCTTGCTCGGGCTCAAAACTGAAGGGGCGGATTCACCTGTCCGCATGCTGGGCACGAGGAGTCTTTTGATATATCCGTATTTGCCAGATAAATATGCGCACAGCGCACGCAATGATGCAGCCGTTCATCCCGGCGCTCAGCATCTCTCTTCACAAGAGAATTTTCAATTCCCCAGACATAGATAAGTGCCAGGAGAAAGCCCGAACCAATTAGAACTGCTACGAGGATTTCTACCATATCCGTTATGGTATAAATCCACAAAAAACCCGGCTGCAACCGTAGTTACATGCCGGGTTCAAAATATTAAGCGATGGGAAAGAAGCTAGTCCTTCTTGTCCGTTTCTTCTTCGGCTGAGTCTTCAGGTGTTTCAACCGCGGCTTCGGGCTCGGCAGTCTCATCAGAAGTTGATTCAACTTCTTCAGCTTCGACGGCCTCGACTTCAGTCACCTCTTCGGTCTCTCCAGCAGAATCGTCTTTAGCAGCCTTACCTTTTTTCTTTTTTGAGTAGCCGGTGTCATCGCCAGGGATGAGCTCGATGATCGCCATATCGGCTGCGTCACCTACGCGCTTCACCAACTTGTAGATGCGTGTGTAGCCACCGTTGCGATTCATGAATTCTTCGACCTTCTCGTTGAAAAGGAGATCAATCGCCTCGACATCACGCACGCGGGCAAGGGCCGTGCGCTTGTAGTGCAATGCGGCTGCGCCGCCTGCCGACTTGGCACGCTTGGCTTGAGTGATGATCTTCTCGATAAATGGACGCAATGCCTTAGCCTTTGGCAGTGTAGTGCGGATACGACCATGACGCAGAAGCGCCGCAGCCAGGTTGGCTACCAAAGCTTTGCGATGGGCGGTCTTCACACCCAATTTGTGGTTGTGTTTTACGTGACGCATCTCGTGTCAGAAGTAAGTGTTTAAGGATGGAGTCAGGACATTTAGATCTGCTCCTGATGATATTAGTCTAATGGACGATCGATGAGTCGCTCGTCGATTTTCATGCCGAGAGAAAGACCCAGCTGCTCCAGCTTGTCTTTTATCTCGTTCAAAGATTTTTTTCCGAAGTTGCGGTATTTGAGCATCTCTTGCTCAGATTTCATAGCCAACTCACCGACGGTGGTGATGTTTGCATTGTTCAAACAGTTCGCAGCACGCACCGAGAGTTCGATTTCATTCACGCTCATATTGAGGAGCTTGCGGAGACGGTTTTGCTCTTCGCTGATCTCTTTACCTTCGCTCTCGAACTCGATCTCCTCGTCGCTGACCTGCTCGAATACTTCAAGGTGATGCTTGAAAATAGCGGCAGACTGCTTCACGGCGTCGTCTGCAGAGATACGACCATCTGTCCACACTTCGAGTGTGAGCTTGTTGTAGTCTGTCATCTGGCCTACACGCGTGTCTTGGACCTCGTATTTGACGAGTTTGACAGGGCTGAACAAAGAATCGATTGGAATAACGCCAATGGGCTGTTCTTCGGTTTTGTTATTTTCAGCTGGGCAGTATCCGCGTCCGATGGACACCTCAAGCTCAGCAAGAAAACGGCGCGTCTTGTCGAGATGGCAAATCACCTGTTCGGGATTTACGATATCCACATTAGCCTCAGCTTGGATATCTCCAGCTGTGACAGCTCCGTCTTTCTCAACATCAATGATGAGCTTAAACGCATCACTGTTGTGAGAAATGATGAGGACCTTTTTAAGGTTCAAAACAATGTCGGTGACATCTTCGACGATGCCGTCGACGCTTTGAAACTCATGGTCTACACCATCGATTTTGATAGAAGTGATTGCTGCTCCCTCAATTGAGCTAAGGAGGACACGACGCAGGGCATTGCCAATGGTGTGGCCATATCCTGTTTCGAACGGCTCAGCCACAAATTTGGCATACGTATCCGTTTGTGAGTCCTCTTTTATGAGACGCTGTGGTAATTCGAATTTTCCGAGACGCTTAGGCATTCGACGCTGTGTGGCTGACAGTTAGATTTAAAAGGGTGTGAAGCGGATTGAATTAGCGGCTGTAGAACTCAACAATCAACTGAACATTGATGCCGGTCTCCAACTCTTCAGGGCTGGGCATACGTGTGACTTGACCTTTGATCTGGTCAGGAAGCACGGATAACCACGATGGGGGTGTGCGGAAAGCCGCATCTTCGATATTTGCAGTTGCAAGCTGACGGCTTGAACTACGCTCGCGGACAGTGACTTCATCACCAGCTTTTACTTGGTAGCTGGGGATGTCGACCTTGTGCCCGTTAATGCAAATATGACCATGGGTAACGAACTGACGCGAGGCACGACGTGTGCGAGCGAAGCCCATACGGTAAATGACGTTGTCGAGGCGAGTTTCGAGAAGGGTCAAAAAGTTTTCACCGGTAACACCACGAACGCGCTTAGCTTGCTCGAATGTGCGGCGGAATTGCTTCTCTGTCAGCCCATACATGAAACGCAGCTTTTGCTTTTCATTCAGGCCGAGTGAATACTCACTCATCTTCCGGCGCAGACGGGGTCCGTGCTGACCAGGAAGGAAGGGGCGGCGTTCAAAGGCTTTGTTCGCCGGAAAGATCGCCATTCCAAAGCGGCGATTCAAGCGTGTAGTAGGTCCTGTATAACGAGACATGGAAAAATCGTTTTAGAAATTAGACGCGGCGGCGTTTGGGAGGGCGGCAGCCATTGTGAGGCACTGGAGTGACATCTGTAATAGCGGTAACAGTGAGACCCAGTGATTGGACAGCACGCACTGCAGAATCACGGCCCATACCAGGTCCGTTAACTTTGATCACGACTTCTTTCATGCCGTGAGACAGGGCAACCTTGCCGGCGTCCTGAGTGACCACTTGGGCGGCATAAGCTGTAGACTTGCGTGATCCGCGAAAGCCCATCTTGCCCGCGCTGGACCAAGAGATTACATTTCCTTTGGAGTCACAGAAAGTCACCTTTGTGTTATTGAAAGTAGCCAACACGTTTACGATTCCGTTGATTACATTCTTGCTGCCTTTGGCACGGCGGATCTTGAGATCACCCAAATCTTCTTTGAGAAGATCTTCGGCAGTCTCCTCTTTTTTGACAGGTGCCTCTTCAGCGGGAACTTCTTCAGTTGCAACTTCCGCTGCAGGAGCTGTCTCTTCTTTTAGCTCTTCTTCCGGTTTTTCGGTTTCGTCGCTCATTTCGTTTAAATAGGTAAATAGTTACTATTTGCGCACAACACCGACAGTCCGGCGACCACCCTTGCGGGTACGGGCATTCGTTTTGGTACGCTGTCCGCGGACAGGGAGTCCACGCTGGTGACGCATACCACGATGCGAACGGACAGCCATCAAGCGTTTGATGTTGGATGCCACGTCGCGGCGCAGGTCACCTTCTACAACAAATCCCTTTTCCAGGATGATGTTAGCAAGCTGGTTTACTTCCTCTTCAGAAAGCTCGCGAGCGCGCTTCTCTGGATCGAAACCAGATTCCTTCACGACGAGGTCGGCGCGTGTCGGGCCAATACCATATACATAGCGCAAAGCGAATGGGATTTTTTTGTTGGGCGGAATGTCTACTCCGAGTAAGCGTGGCATAAAAAGTCTAGGGCTTTGATTTTACGGAAAAGATTGGAAAATACCTTTTTATCGATCTGAGAAAAGCTTTTATTTGTGATTTTTTGGCACAGTTAGAATTTCGGGTCCAGATTCAGTAATCAGAACTGTGTGTTCAGAGTGTGCAGCGGAACTGCGGTCCCGCGTAACGGCTGTCCAGCCATCCTCAAGCATATCTACTTGAGGGCTGCCCAAAGCAACCATGGGTTCGATCGCGAGAGTCATCCCTGCACGCAACTTTGGACCCGTATTCCGGCGTCCAAAGTTGGGAATCTGTGGCTCCTCGTGCATCGAGTGCCCGACGCCGTGACCGACAAAGTCACGAATGATTCCGAGTTTCTGGCGATCCAGATACTGCTGTATCGCATATGAAATATCACCGACCCGTTTGTTGGGTCGCGCCGCTGCGATACCGGCATCTAGGGCCTTGCGCGTATGCTCAACCAAGTAAGCATCCTCTTCAGATCGCGGCTGACCGACAATGATCGTACGGGCGTTGTCGCCGACCCAACCTTCGTGCAAGCAGCAGACGTCCAGAGTGATCACGTCTCCCTCCTCGAGCGTCTTTTCGATTCTCCCGATTCCATGAACAATCTCTTCATTCACGGAAATACAGGTATGTGCTGGGAAAATCTTTGAACCGTTCTTGTAGTTATAGCAGGCGCTCGCGCAGCCTTGCTCCTGCATCAACTTTTTCCCTAACTGGTCCAAATCATATGTCGTAACACCCACGTCAGTAGCCTGGACCATCTCATCCAATACGGTAGCGGCCATTTGGCACACTGTCCGCATCTGCGAGATTTCACTGTCTGACTTTATTGGAATCATAAATGGGTTAGGACTTATCTGATAGAACAGATGCGGAGTGATGGGCTCTCCTCCGCCGAAGCGATATCACGAAGCCGCGAAATGTTGATAAAAAGGACTCAGTTAAAAATGGCTGATACGAGACCGATTACAAACAGACCACCAGCGACGTAAAAGAAGGGACGCCACAGTTTCCAAGACTCGCGCAGATCGGTGGTATCCATAAGCTGCTTGTTGCGTGTCGAGGTCTTAGCTTTACCCTTACTTTTCTTGAGAAAACCGTCGTAGTGGCGCTGTAATAGATAGGTTTCTATCTGTCGCATGGTATCCAACACCACCCCCACAGTGATCAACATTCCCGTGCCACCAAAGAAGATGGCCACCGTGAACGGAATATTGAGAAAGTTAAACAACAGATCGGGAAACAGAGCGATCACCATCAGCGAGAAAGCGCCGAAGAAAGTCAGACGGGTCATCACGAAGTCGAGGAACTTCGCAGTCGGATCCCCAGGACGCACTCCCGGAATATATCCACCGTATTTTTTGAGATCATCCGCGATCTGGATGGGACGGAACATGATCGACACCCAGAAATAACTGAAAATGAAGATCATCGATCCAAAAATGATGTAATAAGCAGCTTCGCCTTGCCCGATCCATGATGCCGCGCGATTGAAGAAGCTGATGCCTGTTGCACCGCCCAAAGAATTCAAAATCTGGGCCGGAAACATGAGCAGCGCCGAGGCGAAGATCACCGGCATTACACCTGCATAATTTACTTTAAGCGGTAAGAACGAGCTTTGATCGCCATAGACTTTCCGTCCGACGATCCGCTTCGCATACTGCACAGGGATTTTGCGTTGTGCCTGAGTGATCGCGACAAGCGACGCTGTTACCACAAGGAGAAGCAGGGCCAAGAGCACACCGATTGGCAGATTTAGACGCGTCACGCCTTCCACACCGGCAGGCACATTAAACATGCCGTAAAGCGTCGCTACCGCCCGCGGCAGATCTGCGAGGATACCGACAGTGATAAGCAGTGAGACTCCATTTCCTACACCAGACTGAGTGATCTGCTCACCCAACCACACCATAATCATGGTGCCGGTGGTCAGAAATAAGGTAGCGGTCAGCGCGAACCAGAACAATGGCATCTGGACGATTTCGCCATTCGCTGCGATGGAGTAGCCCGGGATGATGGCACCAGGGTTGAGCGCCAAAGCAAAGACCAGCAGGAGACCCTGGATTAAACAAATCCCAAGAGTCAGGTAACGCGTGTAGCTGTTGAGTTTCTCACGTCCCACATCCCCCTCTTGTTGCAAACGAGAGATAGCAGGGAAAACCGCCCCCAGCAACTGCATGATGATCGAGGCACTAATATAAGGCATAATGCCTAAACCAAAAATCGCCCCATTCAGCAGCGCGCCCCCAGTAAACATGTTGAACATGCCGACCACGCCTCCACTGGCATCCGTAGCCGAATCGAAATAATCTTTGATCAGCTGAGGGTTGATTCCAGGCAGTGGAATGTTGGCACCGATCCGCGCGACAAAAAGCAGTGAGATCGTAAGCACCAGGCGCTTACGAAGCTCAGGGATCTTAAAACTGTTGGTGAAAGCAGAGAACATGTTGAGAGAGTCCGGGAAAAGAGAAAGCCGGTATTACATGCAAACCGGCTGACTCAAGAAAAGCATAGAGGATGAATTATGACTCCGTCTCAGATGAATCAGCTTCTGGAGCGACCTTTGTCTCAATGACAATGGCCTCGCCTCCAGCAGCTTCGATCAATGCTTTAGCTTTTTTGGAAAACTTGTGAGCACTGATCTTCACCTTGGCAGTAAATTCACCATCACCGAGGATCTTGACGAGATCACTGGATGAACGCACCAGTCCTTTGCTCTTGAGAAGCTCAGGAGTAATTTCATCAGCTCCGAAGTCACTCAGATCACGGAGGTTAACGATATCGTAGGTGGTAGAAAAATTCTTGTTGTTGAATCCGCGGTGAGGAAGACGGCGATAGAGGGGCACGTGTCCACTCTCAAAACCAGGACGTTGGCTGAAACCGGCACGGGAACGCTGACCCTTGTGGCCGCGGCCACAGGTCTTTCCGCGACCATTACCTTCTCCGCGTCCAACGCGAAGGAGGCGACGATTCGCACCATCAGAAGATTTGATTGAATGAAGTCTCATGTCGATTAGCTGGGTTATGCCTCGGCAGTTGCGGCGCGCAATTCTTTGATCTGTCCAGCTGTGCGGAGCTG
Source organism: Opitutales bacterium (assembly GCA_013215165.1). Taxonomy (NCBI): domain Bacteria; kingdom Pseudomonadati; phylum Verrucomicrobiota; class Opitutia; order Opitutales; species Opitutales bacterium. The sequence continues at coordinate 52,590 of JABSRG010000009.1, forward strand.
ACGGAGACCTGCAAGCGTTGCGTTTACAACGGCCAAGTGGTTATTCGAGCCCAAGCTCTTAGAAAGCACATTTTTGATGCCAACGGCTTCGAGCGCTGCGCGCACACCACCACCGGCGATGATGCCCGTTCCCTCTGATGCCGGGCGTAGCAATACCTTACCGCCATCCGCTTCGCCCAAAACTGGGTGTGGGATGGTCTCTCCTTCGAAACTGATGTGCTCCATCTGGCGATGTGCAGACTCGGTTCCTTTGCGGACAGCCTCGGGTACTTCCTTGGCCTTACCATATCCGACTCCGATACGACCTTTGCCATCTCCGGAAACCACGAGCGCGGAGAATGAGAAGCGACGACCTCCCTTCACGACCTTCGCACAGCGGTTAATAAATACTACCTTGTCGACGAACTCAGGTGGCTCTTGCTCACCTTGGTCACGATTACGACGATCGTCGTTACGGCGGCCACCGCGGTTGTCACGTCCGCCCCGATTTTGATTGTTGGGTCTATCGTTACTCATGGGCGGATTAGAATTTTAGGCCACCTGCGCGGGCAGCGTCAGCAAATGCTTTGATCATTCCGTGGTAGCGGCGTCCTGCGCGGTCAAAGACCACAGACTCGATACCGTTTTCTTTTGCAATTTCAGCGATCTTCGCACCGAGCACCTCAGCACCTGCGACGTTGCACTTCACGTCGTCCATCTTGATTGAGCTGACTGCAGCTTTGGTGACCGCAGCATCGTCATCAATGCACTGAGCATGGATGTTCTTGTTCGTGCAGCACACAGTGAGACGTGGCCGTTCAGCCGTGCCTTTAATTTTTCTGCGGATGCGCCAGCGGCGCTTTTGGGCTAAAGTTTTTTTCTTTTCGAGTTTCATATCTCTACGGGTTCAAGCTGCGTTAGGCAGTCTTCTTACCTTCCTTGCGGCGGACGTATTCGCCCTTGATGCGGACACCCTTACCCTTGTAAGGCTCTGCGGGATAAAATGAACGGATCGAGGCAGCTACCTGACCGACCATCTGCTTGTTAACTCCCTCTACCTTAAGAGCGGTGCCACCATTGACAGTCACCTTCACTCCTTCGGGGATCTTATAATGAATGATATGGGAATAGCCTAGAGCTAGATCGAGTTGAGAGGTGCCTTTCAAATCAGCGCGAAAACCGACACCTTGAATCTCAAGCTCCTTTTCGTAGCCGCTGACGACTCCGATGACCATACCATTGATGATAGAACGCACAGTGCCATAGAGCGCATTCGCCAGGCGACTATCCGAGGCAGGCTTCACCACTACGGTGTTATCCACCAGCTCGATGGATACAGCCTTGTCGAAAGACTGTTCAATTTTTCCCTTAGGTCCCTCAACGAAGACGGTCTGGCCGCTCACTTTTACAGTTACCTTCTCGTCAATTTCGATGGGAAGTTTTCCAATTCTGCTCATAGGTGCCTCCTTACCATACGTTGCAGATGAGCTCACCGCCGACTTTGTTGCGACGGGCTTCACGTGCACGCATGATGCCTTTTGATGTGGTTAGGATTGCAATGCCGAGGCCTCCGAGCACGCGAGGGATTTCGCGGTAGCTGCAATAGACGCGACGGCCGGGAGTAGACACACGTGAGATTCCCGCGAGTGCGGGCGTGTCTTTGACATACTTGAGCGTGACGGTGATGAACTTCCGCCCCTTCTCGTCGGTCGACACCTCATAATCAGAGATGTAGCCTTCGTCTTTAAGAATCGAAGCAATACCTTCCCGAATTTTGGAAAAGTAAGTCGTGCAGGATTCTTTGCGAGCAGCAGACCCGTTGCGAAGTATAGTGAGAAAATCGCCAATGGTATCGTGAACAGCCATAACTAGATGATGAGTAAAAATTTCTCCCTTAATGGATTACCAAGAAGAACGGGTAACACCGGGGAGGCGGCCTTGTGAGGCAAGTTCGCGGAAAGTGATTCGGGAGAGTCCGAATTTTCCAATGTAAGAGCGAGGACGTCCGGTAACGGAACAACGGTTACGCACTCGGATCGGTGAGGAGTTGCGAGGCAACTTGGCTAGACGGCGCTGAGCATCAAAGAACTCTTCGTCGGTTGCGTCTGGGTTTGCGATAGTTGCCTTATACTTTGCACGTTTTTCGGCAAACTTGTCGCACATTTCGATGCGCTTTTTATTACGAGCGATTGCAGATTTCTTAGCCATGTTATCTATGCAGCCTCTTCACTGTTTTCGTTAGATTGTTTGCGGAAGGGCATTCCAAAACGCTTGAGCAGTTCGAAACCCTCTGCGTCGGTTTTGGCCGATGTCACAATAGTGACGTCAAAACCAAATGTGCGCTTGGCGCCATCGACATTGATTTCGGGAAAGATCGTGTGATCTTTGACGCCGAAGGTATAGTTGCCACTGCCATCGAGTTTGTGACTCACTCCGCGGAAGTCGCGGATACTCGGCAAAGCCAGGTTGATAAATTTGTAGAGAAATTCATACATCCGGTTGCCACGCAGGGTAACCTTACAACCGATGGGCATACCCTCGCGGAGTTTGAAGTTCGAGATGCTGAGGCGTGCTTTAGTGACAACCGGCTTTTGACAGGTGATGACACCGATGTCTCGCACGATGTCCTGAAGCACAGCCTTCTCGTCAGTAGCTTTTACACCTGAGTTGATCACGATCTTCTCGATGCTGGGCACTTCATGTACGTTACCATAACCTTGGGCTTCTTTGAGCTCCTTGGCGATGGTATCGCGGTATGCTTTTTTTAATGTGGGTTCGTTGCTCATATCTTTTTGACCGGATTTCCGAACCGGCCAGCTGAGTATTTAATAATGCGTTAGGAAGCGCTCTTAGCATCAAATCGTGATGCGAGCATGATGTTACTAAAGTGGACAGATCCTTCGGACTCGATGATGCCAGTATCCTCGGCATTGGGATCCTGAGGGTTCTGTTTGACGTGTTTTTTGATCATGTTGACACCTTCAACAATGACGCGGTTCTTCTTTGGCAGAAAATTGAGTATCTTCCCTCTTTTGCCTTTGTGGGAACCAGAGATTACAACGACTTCGTCGCCCTTCTTAATCTTTGCAGCCATGACTATAATACCTCCGGTGCGAGTGAGATGACCTTCATATACTTCGCACGCAACTCACGTGCTACAGGTCCGAAAATGCGAGTTCCCTTGGGGTTTCCTTCATTGTTTACAACCACTACCGCATTATCATCGAAGCGTAGGTAACTTCCATCGGCTCGACGGATCGGTGCCTTGGTCCGAACAACCACGCAGCGTACGACTTCGCCCTTCTTCACAGAGGCGTTGGTGCTACTCTCCTTGATATTGCAGACAATAATGTCGCCCACAGATGCGTGGCGCTTGGGTTGTCCGAGACGTCGAATCATCATAGCCTTTTTGGCTCCGGTGTTGTCCGCCACCTCGAGTCGGGTGTTCATTTGAATCATATCTATGCCTCCCTGAGTATAAGGATTAACCTACGATCGGTGCTGCTTCTACGATCCGGACCAAACGCCAGCGCTTGAGCTTGCTCATCGGGCGGGTCTCCATGATCTCGACCTTATCCCCTACCTTGGACTCGCACTTTTCATCGTGTGCGTGCACCACGGTCTTGCGCTTGATTTCTTTTTTGTAAAGCGGATGCGGGATCTTGTATTCGTAGGCAACCTTTACTGTCTTGTTGCCAGAAACGCTGACGACCATGCCAATGAGGTCCTTGCGTGAATTTCTATCTGAGTTGTTTTGTGACATGGTGTATCAAAGTTAGGAAGCTACCGCCTCAGCCTTTTTCTTTTCGTCGATGATGGTGAGCATGCGCGCGATGTCGCGGCGGAAGTCCCGAAGGAGGTGGGTTTGTTCGACTGTGCCCACTTGCTTCTTCATACGTAGCAATGTGAGTTCGTCGCGGGTTTCCCGAACCTTCTTTTCGATTTCGGGAATGGAAAGAGCACGAATATCTTCAGATTTCATAGGATCGCTTGCTGAGAGATGGATCAGGTTGCAATTTCGCCGCGTTCGATGAAGCGGCACTTAAAGGGGAGTTTACCGTCGGCGAGACGTAAGCCCTCACGAGCAGCAGCGATAGGTGCACCTGCTACCTCGAAAAGTACCATACCGGGCTTCACTTCGACACACCAGAACTCGACACCACCCTTACCTTTACCCTGACGGGTTTCAGCTGGCTTCTTTGTGACGGGCTTGTGTGGGAAAACGCGGATCCAGATTTTCCCCTTCCGCTTGAGGTGACGATTGATGGAAATACGCGCTGCTTCGAGCTGACGCGCAGTCAACTTTCCGCGACCCATGGCCTGGATTCCGAAATCACCGAAGGCCAGTGTGTTGCCGCGCGTTGCGTTACCGCGGTTGCGGCCTTTTTGGACCTTACGGAACTTGGTGCGTGATGGAAGAAGTGGCATTGTAAATTACCTCCTGAGGGAAATTAGAGATTGTCCGCGGTTTCAGTACAGATCCAGCACTTGACCCCAATCACCCCGTAGGTGGTGCTGGCTTCGGCCGTTCCGTAATCAATGTTCTCGCGCAGAGTGTGCAAAGGCACACGACCGAGGCGCTGCTGTTCAGTGCGCGCAATGTCAGCTCCACCTAAACGACCCGAGACCTGTAAACGGATTCCCGCAGCGCCCAGAGACATAGTAGTTTGGACCGCTTTCTTCATAGCGCGGCGGAAGGAAATACGACGTTCTAGCTGAAGGGCCACGTTTTCAGCAACCAATTTAGCTACGAGATCGGGGCGCTTGACCTCTTGGATATCAAGGATGAGGTCTTTCTTAATAAGCTTAGCAAGCTCAGCCTTGATCTTGTCGAGCTCTGCACCCTTGCGGCCGATGACCACACCGGGGCGCGCAGTGAAAATCTTTACGCGGATACGATTGCTCGCACGCTCGATGAAAATGCGGGGCACGGAGGCAAAGCGCAGTTTCTTTTCGAGGTAGTTGCGGATAGTGTGATCCTCTTTAACGATGTGCTTATAGTCTGCCTTGTTTGCATACCAGCGTGACTCCCAGTCACGACGCACGCTAAGGCGAAAGCCTATTGGATTTACCTTCTGTCCCATATCTAAAATTCCTTAGTTCTCTTCGTCGGTGAGGATAATTTTGATGTGGCTGGTGCGCTTCTTGTAGGGATGCGCAGAACCACGTGATGCAGGGCGGAAACGACGAAAAGCAGCGCCTTGCTCGACGATAGCAGTCTTTATTACGAGACTATCAGAATTGAGGTTGTGGTTATTTTCAGCGTTCGCGATGGCAGAGAGCAGTGTCTTTTGAACCAGGCGGGCCGACTTACGAGGAATGAATCGAAGCCGCTCGGCAGTCTCGACTGCTGGTTTTCCCTGAATGACTCGGGTAATCTCACGGACCTTGGTCGGAGACATGCGGCTGTTCTTTGTGTATGAAATGACTTCCATGATCTTTAGAAATTGAAGTTCGCCTTGAGTTGGACGGTTTGGCCGATGTTCACTGGCCGGTCTTGGAATAGCGCTGTGATGAGTGCCACGGAATGATTCGCATCGCTCGCGATCACGATAAGCTCAGCGACAATCTCCCCGCCGCGTATGACCTCAACTAGAGTGCCATTCACGAATCCTGAGCGCGCCCCAGCAGACAAAGTGATCACCTCGACAGAGGCTTCGGTATCAATCGCAAGAACCCGATCGCCAGCAACCGCCATGGACCCTGCGCTCAGAAGAGCGAGGCCGAGGAAAAGCAATCTATGGATGAACGGGTTCATGGATATCAATTCAGCTCGCTTACTTTTTGCCCTGTCCGCCGTGCGCTTTGAACGTACGGGTAGGAGCGAATTCACCGAGTTTGTGGCCGACCATATTTTCTGTGACATACACAGGAATGAAGGCTCGACCGTTGTGGACATTGAGATTCAGACCGACGAAATCGGGCGTAATAGTAGAACGCCGCGACCAAGTTTGGATCGGCTTACGAGAATTTGCCTGAGCCGCCTCCTCGATCTTCTTCATGAGGTGAGGATCGACAAAAAAGCCTTTTTTAATTGAGCGTGCCATAATCTAAAATCGAAGGGAATTAACCGCGCATCTTTTTGCCGTTGCGGCGGACCAAAATTTGTGAATTTGACTGCTTAGAACGGCGACGTGTCGGCTTGCCCTTAGCGAGCTGGCCCCAAGGGGACATGGGGTGTCCGCCACCCGAAGTGCGACCTTCACCGCCACCCATTGGGTGATCGACAGGGTTCATGGCCACACCGCGCACACGGGGGCGTTTACCGAGCCAACGGCTGCGACCGGCCTTACCAATAGTGCGGTTCTGGTGGCTGCGGTTACCGACGGAACCAATTGTCGCGCGGCAGCGTGCGTCCAAAAGACGGATTTCGCCAGACGGCAGCTTAATGGAAGCCTTGCCCTTCTCGACGTTGATGAGCTGAGCACTTTGTCCAGCGGCGCGCGCCAGCTTTGCTCCGCGACCGGCGAACAACTCGATGTTGTGAACCGAGGTCGAAGGGGGCATCTCAGAGAGCGGCATGTTGTAGCCGGGGTTAAAATCTCCGTTGGCCTTTGTCAGGTTGAGGAGCACATCACCGACGTTCACGTTCTCGGGAGCCAAAATGTAGCGCTTTTCACCATCTGCATAAACGATGAGGGCGAGGTTAGCCGAACGATTGGGATCGTATTCGATAGCATCGACGCGACCGGGGATATCATATTTATCACGGCGGAAATCGACGATACGATAAAGTTTGCGGTGCCCCCCGCCACGACGACGTGAGGTGATGCGGCCATAGCAATTACGCCCCTTGGCGCGATGCTTAAATTCAGTCAGCAGACGCTCAGGACGCTTTTTCGAAACATCCGCTTTATTGCGAACGAGAAAACGCTGGGTCGGCGTAACGGGTTTGTGGTGTTGAAGTGGCATGGCGTTTCAGGCGTCGAAATTAAACGAGTTCGATTTTGTGCCCTTCCTTGAGGGTCACGATGGCCTTCTTGAAGGCCGGCTTTCTGCCAGGGCGCGCTGCGCGGTAGCGGTTCGCCTTCAGTTTAGCTTTGCGGATCATGATGTTTACGCGAGCTACCTTCACTTCGAAGATTTGCTCGATCGCCTCACGAACCTGAGTCTTTGAAGCTGTCATATCCACCTCGAAGGTGTATTGCAGCAGATTCTCGTTCAGGTTTGAGGCCTTCTCGGTGATCCGGTATTCCTTTAAAATTTTGGTAGCGTCGATCATGACTCTCCTCCTGCTACACGGCTCAACAATGTCGCCATGCCTTGTTCGCTGATGATGATTTGGTCGTAACGTACGAGGTCCAAAGCGTTTACTTGGCTCGCGTTGGTGATCGCGACCTTCTCGAGGTTACGTGCAGCAAGCACCTCTTTGTCGCCAAACGCGTCGTCTACAACGAGTGTCTTTCCTTCAGCACCGATGTTAGAAAGGATGCCTTTGAAGAGCTTGGTTTTCGCCTCCGTGACTTCCCACTTTTCGATAAGATCAAGCTCGCCGGCGGAGGCGCGGTCGAACAATGCCCTACCGAATGCAAGGGTCTTAAGCTTGCGGTTGATCTTTTGAGAGTAGTCGCGGGGTTTGGGGCCAAATGCTACGCCACCTTTGTAATGCTGGGGCGCGCGGCGTGTTCCTTGACGAGCGCCACCCGTGCCTTTTTGGCGGAAAGGTTTTTTACCTGTGCCAGCTACCTCGGCACGTGTCTTAGTCGATGCGTTGCCTTGGCGTTTGTTGGCCTGGTGTGCAATGACCACCTGACGAAGAGCGGCGAGGCCCTTGTTACCTTCAAATTCTGGGAACTCGTTGATTTCCTTTTCGGAAGCCGATGATCCGTCCGCTGAGTAAAGTTTAAATTTCATCTCGGATATTCCTTTTATGCTGATTTGGGAATACGGACTTTCTTGGCTGGGCGAATCGTTACTAACGATCCCTTGTTTCCAGCGAAGCTACCGCGAATCAAAACAATGTTTTTCTCGGGAATGATCTTCACGACCTGCAGATTTTGAGTCGTGCGTGATTTGTCTCCCATGTGACCGGGCATCTTCTTGTTTTTGAAGACGCGGCCGGGCCATTGGCACATACCGTAAGATCCACCACGACGGTGAAACATCGAACCGTGCGATGCAGGTCCCCCTGCAAAATTCCAGCGCTTGACCACACCTTGAAAACCACGGCCCTTCGTCGTCGAGATGACGTCGACCTTCTTGCCTTCTTCCAGTTTTTCGACAGTGAGCGTGTTACCGACTTCGAATCCATCCAGGTCTTCGGTGCGGAACTCCTTCAAAGTCGTGTGAGGAGCGATGCTGTTTTTCTCGAGGTGGCCAACTTCTGCTTTGCTCAAGCGGGAGGCTTTTTGCTCTCCGTAGGCCAACTGAACTGCTGAGTAGCCATCCGTCTCGATTGTGCGGAGCTGAGAGACCGTGCATGGACCCGCCTCAACCACAGTCACAGGGACCAACTGGTTGGACTCATCATACACTTGGGTCATCCCAAGTTTTTTGCCTAAAAGAATAAAGCTCATAAATCAAGAGGCAGGCGACGACAGGAATGCCGAGCTTTGGACCTGCATTGAGGATAAAATTAATAAGAAGAAATCGGAGGATGCGCCCGCTCTTGAATCACCTAAGTGAAGCAGTCAGCAGCAGCTGTTGCCGATGAAAGATGAAGAGCAAGTCACTCTAACCCTTCCTTGGCAAGAAAAAATCACACATTAATTGTGATATCGACGCCAGCCGGCAGATTTAGCTTCTTCAGCTCATCCACGGTGGCCGCTGTAGGCTCTACGATATCGATCAAACGCTTGTGTGTACGCACCTCAAATTGGTCCATAGACTTTTTGTTTACGTGCGGAGAACGGTTCACTGTGAACTTCTCGATACGTGTGGGTAAAGGAACGGGTCCAGAGACGCGCGCTCCTGAACGCTTGGCAGTTTCGACGATCTCCAAGGCGGACTGATCGATGATGCGGTAGTCGAAGCCTTTGAGGCTGATACGGATTTTAGGTGCACTCATAGTGTGTTAATTGGGTTTAATTATATTAGCGGCCGGTTTCAATGATCCGGGTTAAGACGTTGGAAGGCACTTCTTCGAAGCGCGATGGAGTCATGGTGTAAGACGCACGACCTTTGGAAAGTGAACGCACATCAGTGGCGTAACCAAACATAGTCTCTAAGGGCACCTCCGCCTTTACGACGGTGAGGCCATTTTTCGAATCCATGCCCTGAATCTGCCCACGACGGCGGTTGATATCGCCCATAATATCGCCCTGATACTCATCAGGTGTAGAGACTTCGACATCCATCACAGGTTCTAGCAGCACAGGCGCAGCTTGTTCCATGGCGGAGCGAAAGGCAAAAATTCCGGCCATTTTAAAGGCCATCTCTGAGGAATCGACGTCGTGGAAACTCCCGTCGAAAAGCTCGACTTTGAAATCGACCACAGGATAGCCAGCGACAGTGCCGTTGTTCGCAGCCTCGGTGATTCCGTCGAAGGTCGGCTTAATAAATTCGCGCGGAATCGCCCCTCCGACGATTTTGTCTACCAGCTCCATGCCCTTGCCCGGCTCATTGGGAAGGAGACGAATCTCGCAGTGGCCATACTGCCCCTTGCCACCGGACTGCTTAATGAATTTTCCAGTGCCTTGCGCATTTGCGCGGACTGTTTCGCGGTAAGCGATCTGTGGTTTACCAGCACGGGCCTCGACCTTAAATTCACGGAACATGCGATCCCGGATAATCTCCAAGTGCAGCTCACCCATTCCAGAGATGAGCGTTTGGCCGGTCTCCTCATTACTCGAAACCTGAAAGGTGGGATCCTCCTCGGAGAGTCGACGTAAAGCGACGGACATCTTTTCCTGATCCGCCTTGGTATTCGGCTCGATCGACATCGAGATTACCGGATCCGGGAAAGACGGTGGCTCAAGACGCACGTCGAGCTTCTTTTCGCAAAGGGTGTCTCCGGTGATGACGTCCTTGGCTCCGATCAGCGCACAAATATCTCCCGAATAGGCCGTGTCGATATCCTCACGCGAATCAGCCTTCATCACCATCAAACGAGAAATCCGTTCCGACCGTCGCGTCCGAGGGTTATAAAGCTGGGTACCTTTACTCAGCGTGCCCTGATACAGGCGGAAAAATACCAACTTACCCACAAAGGAGTCATTCATGAGCTTGAACGCCAAACCTGCGGCAGGCTTGCTATCGTTCGGCACCACTTCCAGCGGTTTGCCAGCGTCGTCTTCACCTTCAACAGGCGGTAGATCCAGGGGCGAGGGCAAATAATCGACAATGGCGTCCAGCAACATCTGAACTCCCTTGTTCTTAAAGGCCGAACCCGGGATCACCCCGATAAATTTAAGAGACAGCGTCGCTTTACGGATAGACGTCCGCAACACGTCGGGATCCAGTGTATCGCCCTCGAGGTAAGCCTCCGCTAGGTCGTCATCAAAATCACACAAGGCCTCTATGAGTGACTCGCGCGCCTCAGCTACCGCTTCCGCCATATCGGCTGGAATCGATACCTCATCAAACTTCATTCCAGATGGATCGGTCTCATCATAGACATAGGCGATCTCGCGCACAAGATCCACCATCCCGGAAAATTCCTCACTCTCGCCAATAGGCAAAAAAAGTGGATGGGCATTGCCCTTGAGCTTTTCGCGGATCGTCGCGCAAGCGTGCATGAAATCCGCGCCCATGCGGTCCATCTTATTGATGAAGGCGATGCGCGGAACATGGTATTTATCCATCTGCCTCCAGACCGTTTCGGACTGCGGCTGCACACCTTCCACCGAGGTAAACACGGCGACGGCGCCATCAAGCACCCGGAGCGAACGCTCAACTTCTGCGGTAAAGTCGACGTGCCCCGGCGTATCGATGATGTTGATATTCTGCGGAATCTCCGCAAAGGGGCCACGCTGCGTCGTCCAACCGCACGATATAGCGGCAGACGTAATTGTAATTCCTCTCTCACGTTCCTGTTCCATCCAGTCGGTAACTGCACTGCCTTCGTGCACTTCACCCATGCGGTGAACCACACCCGCGTAGAATAGGATACGTTCTGTTGTTGTCGTCTTGCCGGCGTCAATATGCGCAGCAATACCGATATTGCGCGTATATTCTAACGGGCAACGACGGTTCGCGGCATTTGCTGAAGAGACATCAGCCATAGACAAAAACAGTTGAGAAAGAACAAAGGGGAGGCTGGGGATTACCAGCGCAGGTGAGCGAAGGCTCGGTTGGCTTGGGCCATACGGTGGGTCTCGTCTTTTTTCTTCACCACCGCGCCAGTATTATTGTAGGCGTCGACGATTTCATCTGCGAGCGCCTCGCGCATGGATACGCCCTTCCGGTTGCGGGCGGTGCTGAGCATCCAGCGGAAAGCCAGGCTTTGCTGACGCTCAAAAGAAATTTCCACGGGCACCTGGTAGGTAGCACCACCGACACGGCGGCTTTTCACTTCCAGTTTCGGACGAGCATTTTCAAGAGCTCCGAGGAGCAAATCGATCGGATCGCCCTTACCGAGCTTCTCGCTAACGCGCTCAAAGGCACTATAAACGATGCGCTGAGCGACGGTTTTCTTGCCACTCTTCATAACGAAGTTGATGAGAGAAGCGACAAGTGTGCTGTTATAGCGGGGGTCCGGAGTGATCGGACGTTTTACTGCGCGGTGACGACGTGACATGGTTCAGTAAATTTAAAGGCTTAGCTTTCCTTAGGGCGCTTCACTCCATACTTGGAGCGGCTGCGACGACGCTTATCTACCCCGACACAGTCGAGAGCACCACGGACAATGTGGTAGCGGACACCCGGAAGGTCCTTCACACGACCGCCACGCACGAGCACGATGGAGTGCTCTTGGAGATTGTGTCCTTCATCAGGGATGTAAGCGATGACTTCGAATCCGCTAGTTAGGCGCACTTTGGCGACTTTACGAATAGCAGAGTTAGGTTTCTTAGGCGTACGAGTCATGACTTGCACACACACACCGCGGCGGAAAGGATTGGCCACAAGTGCGGGAGACTTTGACTTCGCCTTGATGAGCTTGCGCGGTTTGCGGACAAGTTGATTGATCGTAGGCATACTATAAAATGAATTGCTTGAAGATTGAGAAAGCGATTCAAGCTACATGGCGAGTTTTCGCAATCAAGTCCTAAATCGGTTATTTTGCGCGACCGGGTAGACTCACAGGTCTTGACACCGGACATGGATCTTATCCACCCAGAGCTTCCGGCCGAAGAGAAGAAGAGACGACGCCCACTCAAGAGACCTACAAAAAACATCATGCGGCTATCCATCAAGCGCATCACACCGGGTCCCCAATCCTTGAAAACCCTTCCCGGGATCGCCAAGCCCCAGCTTGGCCACTGACGCCAAAGTCGACGTAAAGACTCTCCTCCAACAACAGTTCCTACCCGGCCCCTAAGCCTTTAAGTCTGTGGCACTAGGGCATTATGTATTTAGATTGGCGCACAGCGATTGAGCCACCCGTTCGGCGGCGACGAAGCGCCGCCCTCCATCGCCCCCAACGATTTGAGGAGCACGCTTTGATGTGACCCATAGCCTAAATAATGTCAGATAATGCTGTTTGAAGTTCGCACGAGGCGACTGGGCTTTGCGATGAAATATAATGGCGATGCGTATGACCTGCTCGAAAGAAAACCCTCGCCTCCGCTAACCATCGTTTTAGCCCTTTCCAAAACTATGCGCATAGAATTATATAACCCATTGATGAATAAATTTTTATATATCATAATATGGACGTTGCACTTGCCCAAATAACGGTGATATAGTGACGATTCGTGGATATAATATTAACTGTTGGACAAGTAAAATGAATATAACAAATCCAGGGCGTCGCTTACTCGACATCTTGAAGTATTTCAAAGCTAACGCGAAGCAAAGCGGGAGAGGTTCCTTAGCAAGTTACTTCTCAATCGACGCGAGCTCAAACGAAGAAGTATTCGCCAAGGTGTCAAAATTCTATATCCTGATCGGAGACGCCGAAAGAAAAATCAAAAGTATTGATGATCCTTACCGAGACAAAGTTCTCCTCTGCTTCGTCCCCCTGAAAAAACAGTTCAAAAGTGTAAACGTAGATAGCTCTTGGCAGGGACAATTGAATCAGATCTCAGAATCTGACCTTGGATTACTCGAGATTGGAGCTGACCTTCTAGACAAGCATTTCAAAGAAAACGAAATAGAGAAAAAACAGCTCGATGCGCTTATCATTGATGTAAACCAAGTAGACAGTGAGATCATTAATTCTGATGTAGATCCAAAGGTTAAAGGGGTCATCATTGATCTGCTCGAAGGCATACGAGTTAGCGTGTCTGATTACAAGGTGAGTGGCGTCGAAGGACTTAAGAGAATCCTAGCAGAGTCTTTCGGGCGACTCTCGTTAGATCATGAAATCGTTTCAGTTGAATCAGAAAAAGAAAGCGTGAAACACTTTTGGGACATCCTATCAAAAATAAATACTATGATTTCATCTGCAGACTTAAGCTACAAGCTAAGCAGCAAGACGATGGACTTTCTTAGTGGCATCTAAGTCCAACCAGTCGAGATAGCCAACACCTAGGCTGCGCCTAGGCGTCGGCTACTCTCTACGTTGGGCCACAACAATGATTCGAGCGATTCTCTTTGATCTAGATGGAACACTGCTTGACCGACACAGTAGTCTCATGCTCTATGTCCATCAGCAGATGGATCGCTGTGCAAGTGTGCTAAGTGGCATCCCGCTCCCAGACTATCTGGGCAAAGTGATTGACCTTGATGCACACGGGCATCAACCGAAGGATGTAGTGTTTCTGGAAGTTGAAGCTCACTTCGATCTTCCAAGGAATAGTTGGAAGACCTTGCTCAACGACTTCCTAACACACTTCCCCCACGTATGTGTTCCATTCCCAATGATGCATCAGACCCTTCAGGGCCTGAAAGACCGAGGCTTTGAATTGGGTCTTGTAACCAACGGTAGAAGCGCATCTCAAGATCCGAAGATTGACGGGCTTGGCATTCGGCATTATCTCGGAGCGGTACTAGTATCAGAAGAAGAGGGCGTGAGGAAGCCTAACCCAGAGATATTCCACCGCGCTCTCCGGCAGCTAGACGTGTTGCCTCATGAAACGATCTTCGTTGGTGACAACCCAAAGGCAGACATTCAAGCAGCCGATTTCGTCGGCATGAAAACAGTTTGGATGAAAGATGATTATTGGCCAATCCCCGATGCTATGGATGGTGAAATCTCAGGATTAGCACAACTACCAGAGTTTATAGAGCACTTGGCCCAACAAGAATGAATGAGAAGGCGGTGAACTGGACGCCGCTGCGCGGCGCCAGTTACCTTAGACGTTCTGAAAATATATGATATTCGAATCATCACTAGCGTTAATCGCTTTCATTTCCGTCGTCTTCGGGATTGCGGGATCGCCTTACAAGGACGGTAAGATCACTAAAACTGGAGTAGGAGTTCTCACTGTTGCTTTTGCTGCTCTCGTCCTGTCGATTGCGAAAAGTTATCAGGATAGCAAATCGTCGGAAAAGAAAGACGCGGACATAGCAACGATGCATTTACAGCTCAAAGGACTAAAGGGTGATGCAGAGAGAATTCACAAGGCTTCCTCTCAAGCGTCGGCTGAGACTGCAAATTTGAAGGCTGGAATTAGGGCTATATTCGAGAGCATTCGTATCGAAAACGATAAACTCGTAGCAGATATACCAAACTCCATTCTCGTAAAAGACACAATCGGCCCTGGTATCCTAGTAAAGGAACACGTTAAAGTTCCAAAATACGAACTAGAGAAAAATATAGATAAATTTCAAAAACAAGTAGATGGACTTGAATCGAATCTAATGAAAAAGGTTCAAGATATAGAACATCTATTTACAATTATAGCAGAATAGAAAACATGATCAGAACAAAACGCAGCAGACAACGAGCGCAAGCGCTCGTTGTCTGTGCTTGGCGTTCTGCAAAAAATATGGACGGCATACCATCACAAGTTATTTGGATCATCGCGATCGGTCTCGTAGTGATAGTTGCAGTGGTCTTTTTCAAGATTCGTGGAGATCCACAATGGGGCTTTAAGGACGTTGTCAAGAATCCTGATTATTGGGATGCTGCCAGCCAAGCTCGTCGAGAAGCTGATGAGGCTGCCGAAGCGGCAAAGAATTGGAGTGGTGAACGGGTTGCCTCAGCGGCACGACATTTTGTCCTTGAGGTCTCGACCAGTAGAGAAGCTTGGGGTGAAGCCCAAATACTTCGAGAGCTAGGTCAGCGAACACATCCTGCAATTCTTAAGTTGCTCGGAGACGAAGATCTCTATGATCGGTTGGTGAAGCCAACTGGCGAAGACCTATTGCCTGAAGCACCATTCAACCGAGCCTGTGACATTTTGGGCGACGTGCCCCCCAAAGAGGCGGTTGCAGCATTGGCACCGTTTCTAAACGATCCTTCTGAACAGATAAGGAAGGATGCAGCATTGGCAATTGCCAAGACAGGCGCGGCCGAGATCATCCCTCATGTTCGGAAGGCATTCTCAGATACGGACGAGTATGTGCGCTCTTATGCCTTGATGGGACTGGAATTCTCATTGAACCGAGATGGATTGGCAGAGACCGTGCCGGGGGAGCTGTTTTCGGACGTTAAGCACCTTCTTGAGAAGGGGCACAATTCAGATAAGGCAGCGGATATCCTTTTCGGTTTCGACTCAGAAGAAGCGAAAGAATTCTTTCTTTCCTCAGAGGTATTCAGTGCAGATTCCCGTATCGTTCACGAAGTGTTGGAGACGTTGGCCAACGCCAAGGTGCCAGTTCAGAGAGAGCTCTTGCTCCGCTTGATCTCAGCGCTGGATACAAGCGATCTTGAGTATCCTCGGACATACGCACTTGGAGAGGCTCTTCGATTGCTTGGTCAGATGCAGAATCCTGAGGATCGCGAATTCTTGTCTGCGAGACTTACCCATTCCGAAGACCGAGTAGCTGAGGGAGCCGCTGCCGGGCTTCTCTGTTCGCACGGCCTCGAAGGGTTTGAGAAGCGGATATGGGAGTCCGAAGAGAAGTCGGGATACGATTCATTGCCAAAACATCAGAGATTTTACAGCGCTGTTTTCATGTTTGATGCCGAGATCAACAATGGTGGGTTGGCCCAGTATTTCTTGAACTCCAGCGCGGACAATTGGCGGGACGCCCTAGCTGGCCTTGAAGCGATGGGCTCCAAAGACCGCCTTGCCGTTGTGAGAGAGGCAATCTCACTTTTCGGATCTGATGGCCCTTCTGAGAATCGAGACAAGCGGCAGGATCAATTGAGCAAGCTCTACAGGAAGAATGATTCTATCTTTGATGCACTGGAGTCGCGTTACTACGATAGCGATGAGGTAGTCGAAGTTCTTGCAACAAGGTTTGTCCTCGCCAATCCCAACCGCTTCCGATGAAAACCAAAATGCAGAACAAGACGTGGGACATCAACGCGTTTCGCGCGTGAGCCCACTTAGACGTTCTGAAAATAAAACATGCCTAACAGTCTAGAAGACTTCGACCTCGACTCCTTTTGCAAACACAGCGAATATTCAGATGAATCGTATGTTGGCAGATTGCTAACTGACGAGATGGTTCAAGAGTGTGAGCAAGCAACAGGATACAAATTACCAGATTCCTTCATCGAACTCCTCAAGAATCAAAATGGAGGCATCCCAAGAAACACTAATTATCTTGCTTCAGAGAGCACATCTTGGGCTGAGGATCATATAGCTATCACCGGCATCTTCGGATGTGACTCTACTAAGACCTATTCGCTTTGCGGCGATCTAGGTGGTGAATTCATGAAGGACGAATGGGAATACCCAGACATTGGTCTCTATATCTGCGATTGCCCATCTGCGGGGCACGGCATGGTGGCACTTGACTACAGAAAAAGCGGAAAGCAAGGAGAGCCTTCGGTCGTTCACGTCGATCAAGAAGACGATTACAGAATCACCCATCTAGCTGATGACTTCGAAACTTTCATTAGAGGCTTAGTCCATGACGATGTTTTCGACACCTCAGAAGAAGACTTAAAGCTAGACTTGGAGAAGATTGAAAAAGGAATTTTTTCCAGCACACTGAGTGAATTGATAGCAAAATAGAATGATTACGACTTTGATTCCATCATCCGAAAGGTGTGTAAGGAACTCACGGTTGAGAAGGGGTATTTTGCGCTCCATTCAGACGAGTTATCAAACCTGATGTATGACATTCAATTCTACCTGTTGAGCAGAGGATCAAAACTGAAGAATGAAGAAGAATTCCTTAAGCGATATCCTGAGCTGATTGTCTTCGGCGATGGAACTTTTAGAACAGGTGGGTATGCACCAGACTTCGTTTCGGACTGGATAGCTAATAAGATGGCAAAGAATCAGATTATTAGGAAAGGTTTCCTCGGAGGCCTTTATTTCAGTGACGAATATCTGGCCCGCTTCCTCGATAATGAAACAATCAGAACCAGTCGATAGTCTCAATTCAGTGAAGCGCTCCGCGCTTCACTGAATCGAGACACCTCATCGTATGAAAGAAAATAAAAAGATACCATCCTACGAGGAAAATGGAATGTTCTTCACTCGGGTCTTTTCATTGGGTGCGGATAGGTTGGAAGCAAAGATAACAAAGAGATTGGAGTATCAGCAGGAGATCTCGTTTGAGTTGTCAAAGATCGATCCAGCATACTCGACAATCGTGACAAGAGATAAAACTATTCAGTCAGTTTTGGTTTTGGGGCTGCTGATTTTATTCGCGATTATTTTTGTTTGGATGATGATCAAATTTGAATTGAATACAGCCTCAGGAGGTAGCCTTTTTCTTGTTTATTTGACCATGAACGCCCTGTCATTTTTGACCATCAAAAAGGTTAAGTTTGTGACGTTTAGCTTTAGACAGGGAGGAGAGGCATTTTCCATCGGCGAGCAAGGTCCTGAAAAAGAAAGGTTTGAAGATTTCGTAGCTCAGGTTGCTACAAGTATCAAAGGAAAGTAAGTTAGTTAAGTCAGGCCACCTAACCAGAATACCGCGATTCGCGCTCCACTCAGGTAGTTGCCTTCTACGATTTGGATATGAATATAAGCTTTGCGACATGTAGCAGGTAAGACTAACAGGGAATAGATCGAAAAGTGAGCTGTCTCCTCTCACTCAAAGACCAGCTCTCAAAAGCGTATTCGTTGAAGACCTGGATCGCCGCCATTGCTCCGGCGAAGATAATAGACGTCCCGACAACAGTCTGTGCCCATCTGGGAAATCCGTGGTTAAATGGATCTTTACATCGCGCCCGCTTCGCTCGAGACAAAGAGGGGCAGAGAAATTAGGAAATAAGCATTTGCTAACAGATCATCCTCACCGCGCGGCTTCTGACGGTAGCCAACGAGTAGAAACAGTGCCGTTTCAACCCCAACATCCAACCCAAACCACCGGAAGACCATATCCAGCCGGCGACCCAGATGTAATCGCGCGTCCGTCTATAGTAGGCGGATTCAGTGAGGATGAGATTTCTTCGTTTCTACGGTATTATTGCAGTGTCTGTGATTTTCAGGAGTTCTTTTATCTTTGGCGGCCATGGCTGAAAGATCCGAAAGATGATATGGTGCTCGAATTGGCAGTGGCTGCGAATTGCAGTTATATAGTCACCCATAATTCGAGAGATTTTAAGGGGATTGATCAGTTCGGAGTCCGAGTAATTTCCCCATCAGAATTATTAAAATTAGGAGATGAATCATGAGCACATTAAGTCTACGCATTCCCGAATCGTTGCATAAGAGTATCAGGGAGTTATCCGAGTCCGAGGGCATATCTATTAATCAGTTCCTTACTAGCGCTGCGGCTGAGAAAATGTCCGCATTGAAAACGGTGTCATATCTGAAGGCAGAGGCTTCAAAAAGTAATCGTGAGGATTTTCTATCGGTTTTAGCGAAAGTACCGGACATTGAGCCGGAGCCGCATGATGCTATCTAAAGTGACAACCAGAATGAATGACTAGGCGGCACAGGACCTGAGAACCTGACTGATCCCTTTTTCATCATGGAAAACCCTAATAACTGTCATTACTCAGGCATAGAAAATAGTCGTCCCGACAGCAATCTGTGCCCATCTGAGAAATCCGTAGTTAAATGGGTGTTTACCTCGCGCCTGCTTCCCTCAATGAGCGGAGGAATACGGAATTAAGCCATTACTACTGATTTCCCAACCGCATCGCTGTCTGAAACGAAACTGAGGCTTGTCTCTCCCCGAGGAGGGGCATGTCAGTTCATTCGCTCGATCTTTACCTCGACTTCCATTTTGCCTGTGGAGGCACCCATGTAAGCTCCAGACAAAGGGCGTGCGTCGGCATAATCACGACCACGCGCGACGGTGACGTAGCGCTCATCGATGAGGCGGTTGTGCGTGGGATCTAGAGCGATCCATCCAAAACCAGGAAAACACACCTCAACCCAGGCATGCGAGGCCAATGCACTGAGGGTTTCGATGTCATTCATCTGATCTTCTATAAATAGATAGCCCGAGACATAGCGGGCAGGGATTTTGAGTGCGCGGCTGACACCGAGAAACACGTGCGCGTAATCCTGACACACACCACTACCGCCCTCCAGAGCCTCGACGGCACTGGTTTTTACTCGTGTGGAAGCTGGGTCGTAATTGAGGTGCTTGTAGACTGAATCGAGGATAGCTATCACCTCTTCCCAGAGGTTGGCCTGACCGTCGGCCGCATCGATCCCTAGCTTCCAAAGATCCGGGTGCTTGGGCACCAGCTGTGTCTCAAGCAGAAATTCCCAAGTTTCCTGACTCATGAACTCACCCGCGTGATCTTCGGCGCGACCAGACATGCCTCGGAGTTGCGTCTCCATATCCAGTTTGGGTGGATACGTCTCGACTTCTGACTGAGCGATGACGCAGAGACTAGAATGTGCCTCGACTACCTCAAATGTATCCACGGTATTGAGATAGAAATCGACGTGCTGACGCCGACTGCCGGCAGGAACGACAGCTAATTGATAGGCCAACAAGGACTGGTGCCGATCCACGACGGGGCACAAGCGTGCTTCGTTGTAACTGTTGGTCGTAGCGGCAGAATATTCGAAGCGGGTTTCGTGGGAGATTTTAAGATGCATAGACTCTTGGACGCCCTTTTCAGCACAGCCGATTATTTTGCCGCATATAGAGATAATGCCAAGACGTGAATAAGAGAAAAGCTAACTCTTAGTCACCCGTGCCGTCATGACCTACATGCTGCATCGATTCCTGCTTCTGCTTGCCCTCATCCTCTCCAGCTGGACGACACTGTTATCCGGCGCTGAGAGAGTTTGGCTTGGGATGACACGAGCCGACCTGATACGTGAGATGGGCCAACCCACCTCATCTGTAGAAGGAAAGAGCCGAGAAATTCTGCTATTTGCCAACGGTGCAGAGATTCAGCTTCAAGATGGTCGCGTTAATCGCGTCGAAGGCATGTCCTTCGACCAGCAGCCTACAACGACAGACAGTATTCGCCCGACTCAAGGGCGCTCGACTCCAAAACCAAAACCCGAGCCCGAATCAATCACAGTCCCAGAGCCAGTTGCTGAGCAGCCGTCACCACCCCCAGTTGAAGCGACGGCTCAAGATCAACCACTCCCTCAGATCGACCTCAGCAATCTCAACCTCTGGTCTGAACAAATCGATGGAGATAATGATTCATACGAAGACTATGTTTACGCATACGAAGAGCTACCTCTCGGCTTTGTTCTCATTACGACATTTCTGATAGAGTTTATTGTATGTGCAGTCATCATCCGCATCGCTTTTGGCATGCAGGGATTTCCGACGCTCTTGCACCAAATCCTGACTATTTCAGTGATCCAGAGTCTGACACAAACTGGGCTTCTCTACCTGGCCGTCTATGCTCCATTTCTAACGATGTTTAAGGCCGATATCGCCCTGTCCTATCTGGCACTTATTACCGCGATTTACATGTTTTCGGACGTCAAACAGGTCGCTACTGCTATCAAAATCGCCGCTATGGCAAAAGTCGCTACCTGGGTCGTCGCCTACATCGCATTGATCGCCATCGTCGGACTGTTGTAACCACGTTGCTCAATCCCAATCGATGATGACCTTCAAGCTGTCTTTATCAGCGGCTCGATGGATGGCTTCAAGCATCTGATCGGGTTTGAAACGCTCGGTCTCATTGGTCATAAGGTCAATCTTGGGAAGTCTCCCCTCAGCCAACATGTCACGAGCGAGCCCGATACCATGCCAATTGGAGCCATGCGTGGCCTGATACACCTGGAGCTTGTAGTGGATGTCATTAATGAGATCGACCTCATGAGCGATACAGGGCTTACCGCCCGCACCTTTTACCCCGGCATGTCCATCCATCACTGTGCCATATCCCATGAGTTCGGTCGCCAGGCGATAGCCTGGCTCTGCTGGAGCATTCATCATAACGAAATGCGGCTCGTTGAATGGCTTACACTCTGCCAGTATCTTCTCGACAACGTCGTCTTCCCAAAGGACACCGACGACACGCTCATCTCCAAAATCGCGCAGCACACGCTCTAGGCGATCTTTGCCACGATTCACCAAAATAATCTTCCGCGCGTTCATCGCTTGAGCACATTGGAGAGCGTATGTGCTTTGCGATCCGGCGCCGATGAGGACAACGATGCGGTTTTCGATACAATTGTTCACCCGCGTCATCCCTTCCAGCCCACATGCGAGAGGCTCGAGTTGGCAGGCGTGGTCAGGACTAAACCCTTTAGGAAATTTGGCAATCGGACCCAGATCTACAAACCAGTCTGGCAACACCGCATGTGTGCGCGCAAATCCTGGAAACTCGTGACCTGTCGCCCACGTATCCGGGCAGTAAGTCCAATCTCCTGTGCCTTGATCGCCGCAGTAGATACAACCACGATCTCCGCAAGGAATATCGCAGTCGATACCGACTAGATCGCCCACCTCAAACTTTGTCACGCCCTCACCGATTGCGTCTACTTCTGCACTCACTTCGTGAAGGACAATGGCCGGCCACTCTTTGATTCGGGGGAGGCCCACGTTGTAAATCACCACATCCGATTGGCACACTGACGTGCGACGCACACGGACTCGGATTTCCCCGGGTCCAGGCAGTGGCATCTCTTCTTCAACTGCAGTAAAACTGCCGCCAGGCTTATCCAAATAATAAACTGTGTTCTTCATAGTAGAATTCAATTAGCTGACCTCAGGATGGATGAGGACTTTGGTGAAAAATTCTGAACGATCACGCATCATTTCGAGCGCACAGATCCCATCTTTGAGCGGAACAGTATACGTGATCAGTTCCTTGAGCTGGAGACGCCCATCCGCCATCGCTGCGAGCGTCGTGCGCCAGTCATCATCGTCGCCGTAAACTGTGTAGCCGGAGTTCCAAGTGCCGAGAATTTCCACTTCCCGCCGCATGAGCTGGGAAATCAATGCAGCTGGTATCGTGACGTCAGCAGCAGGATTACCCAGCATGACCACGCGACCCGACATCCGCACAGAATCGAGGGCTGCGTTGAATGTTGGCGGCACGCCTGCAGCCTCAAAGGCGACATGCACCCCACGTCCGTTCGTAGCTTTTGAGACCACATCCGCCGGTTTTTCACTACGGCTATCGTAGACGTCGGAAAAGCCTAGCTTTCGCGCGAGCTCGAGCTTCTCCTCAACGACGTCAAACAGCAGGACACGCGCGGCCCCCATAGACCGCACCCATTGGGCCAGCATCAAACCGATCGGACCCAGGCCAAAGATCGCGATGATCTCGCCGAGACGAACGCGCGCACGCCGCGCCGCATGGAGCGCTACGGCCGCCGGCTCGGTCATCGCTGCCTCTTCGAGGCTGACTCCTTCGGGAACTTTGATCAAATTCTGAGTGGGAGCTATTACGTATTCGGAAAAGGCACCATCACTAGGGTGCAATTGAAGTAACGGGGAGATCTAATTCTTGCTCCAGTATTCATCCCATTGCTCATTGGCTCTTAGCGTTCTGGCTTGAGCGATGATTTGGGCGTTTTCCTCATTCCAGGATGCGCCGGGTATTTTCAGGCGAGCTTGGATAACGTGTTTGTGCCCACTTTCGATCAGTCCAGAGCCGATGGGTAACCCTTCAGCCAAACTTCCTGCGTAATCGAGCTGATCGAGTCGGTTACTCAGATAGCGATGGGCTGATAGGACGGGGGTTGAAGTTTCGTCTTCCTTGGAGCCCTCCAGAAATGGTTCTAGATCCGCCAATACGCGCTCAACACGGTTGCTTCTGAGTCGGTTTTTCTGGGTTGTGAACCATCGGGCTTTGCCGGAGCAGCTCGGCTCGGCCGCACTGAGGTACTCACAGACGTGATAAAAATCCACTAAGTAGCGCTGGGGGCTTAGGTTCTGTTGAGCTTGTTTTTGGATCCAAGGAGCACCGTCGCCCAGACAGTGAATCCGCGTATTGAGGCC